>JAQURM010000017.1 GCA_028715605.1 Desulfovibrionales bacterium | reverse complement strand
TTGCTCATCTTGCCGATCGCTGATAGCTGAAAGCTTATTCTACAAAATACTCCAGCGTCTTACCAGATAGGGTTTGGCCTCTTCAAAAACCATACATTCGCTTTCGATCTGCTCTTCTGCCTCCTGAATGGACATCTGCCCGGCCTTTTTAACAAAAGACAGCGTCTTGCCGAAGTAAAGGGGCATAAGCGCCTCTAATAACGTGCTTCGGTCGATCTTCGCCTTGTGATACGCAACCGCAAAATCAAAAAGGATCAAGGCCCAGACCAGAGGAGGAACGTTAAATAAACCCGGAGACAGCCCTTTTATTTCGACCAGTTTCTTATAAGTTTCTCTTTGCAGGACCTGTTCCCATACACTGGAGTAATTTGTAAAACCGTCCAGAAATTTCTGATAGAGATTATCCTCGTTCACCTCCAGCGGTGGAGGTTCCTCTATGTCCCCCAGGCCAAAACCAAAAATAGACGTAGGCTTACTCCACTTAACGCGGGACCAGTAATTAGAAAACTGACCCATCATGGCAAAGATAGTCCCGATGACCTGCTTAAACATAGGCCCCAACTGTGCCCCGGGATCTTTTGCCCGGTGTATCTTCGGCCGTCCCATAAAAGACTGACAAATCGGCATCTTTTGCATCATGGCTATGGTGGTCATCCAGATATCGATGCCAAATTGCGAGACATCCTCGCTCCACAGCGGCAGGTTAAGATAACATGGCAATAGCCGTCCGGAAAAACCAAAATCGCCGCCGATAGGTTGACGCACCCGCCGGCCGTAAAGCATACGACTAAAGGGGTAAGCAATATTGTTCGTTATAGTGCTGTTATATTTATGCCTTACATAAAGTGGGGCCACATATCCAAAGCCGCTGAAAATCGGCTCCCCGAGCATCTTTATCCATTTCGGTGTAATACTCTTAAGGTCGGCATCAACCATAATAATGGCCCTGGCCCCAAGCCTTCGGGCCATGACAAAGAGATTTCTTATGTTATTTCCCTTGCCGGTGACACCTGGAGGGGTAGAAAGGTAGATTTTCGGTGTAGCGGTCTTTACGCCTAAGAATACCCCTTTTGTGTTGTCCGTGGAACAGGCGTCGCAATTTATAATGGCCGCTTGTTTAGTCTTAAAATAGGTCTGCAATCCTTCGTCGGCCATAGCCGTAGGCAGGGCAATACCTTCGGCCTCGTTATATGAAGGAATTCCTATTACTATTTCAGCCTTTTTAAGGTCATCTGGATTCTCCTGCCCCAAAAAAGTCAAGGGCTCTGGTATCTTTTCCTTCGTCATAGCAACAATCCAGTCCTAATGTCTTTACCTTATAACATGAAAAAAACAAAACAGGCAATAACATGCCTGTTAGTGTATAAAAATCAATATATCAAGACCGTTACCGGGCAGTAACCAAGGCCCATATTTTAAGTCCTTTCTAAAGTATGCCGATAAGAATAATCGGGTAGAAAGGTTTTCTAAAAAGGAGGTGTATGTCGATGTTGAATGCTGCATATCCGGCCTTATCTGCCTTTCAAGCACTGGGACAGAAGCTTGGGGTTACGGCTAATAATGTCGCCAATGTGAACACAAATGGGTTTAAAAAAAGTCGGGCCGTCCTCCAGGAAGCCGATCCGTCCGGCGTTACCGTATCGATAAACAAGATTAATACGCCCGGTGTTCCCTTGCCGGCTGAAGATGGGACTGTTGAAACTCAGGAATCATCTAATGTAGCCCTGGAGGAAGAGATGACCGGTCTTATGACCGTACAACGGGCCTACACCGCTAATCTCAAGGCCATAAAGGCTGAAGATGAGCTCCTGGGAAAGCTGTTCGATGTGTTCGCCTGACCGCTCCCGGCGATAAATTAAGCTCCTCGCCATCATGCATGCCTGAACGGAAGGTCTATAATAAATTTAGCGCCCTTCCCCGCTTCACTTTCAATTCTTATTGTTCCACCGTGTCCCTCAACGATATTTTTCACTATAGCCAGTCCAAGACCGCTTCCCTTGTGCTTTGTGGTGAAGAACGGCTCAAATACCCTGGATATATCCTCCGGCGAAATCCCTGTCCCTGTATCTCTTACTGATATTTCCAGGCACTCCGGCTTACCGGCGACGGTTACGCCAACCATCAAATCTCCGCCGTCCGGCATGGCCTGAATGGCATTGACAAATATGTTTAAGAGCACCCGGTAAAGAAGGTCTGGATCGCCATCAATAATGACCTCGTCAAATGCAAAATTTTTCTCCACACGAATAGCGCTTTTGTTCAATTCCGGATCAAGAAAATTAAGATTTTTTTCTATAATCTCTATTACATTACATCTGACAAAATGGGGAATCTGGGGGCGGGCAAAGTCCAGAAACTCGGTCACGATGCGGTTTAAACGATTGGACTCAGCCACAACTATTGATGCCAGGCGATTCCGGGGATCAAAGGCTTTAACCTTATTTTCCAGTAGTTCTGCCGTGCTCCGGATAATTCCCAGGGGGCTCTTTATCTCATGGGATACAGCCGCCACCATCTTTCCTAAACTGGCCAGTTTTTCGGCCTGATGGAGCTGTTCCTCCAGCTTGCGCTGTTCAAGGACCCTTTTGTAGATAATCCGGTCGGCCCTGGCTACAATAAGTCTCAAGACCACGAAAAGGATCATCATAATAGCTGTAGAGGTTATAACCACCATAATCAGAAATCTTTGAATGGTTTCATAATCCAGGGAAAGGTCCTGGGTTATCTCAAAGACACCCATTATCGGCCCCGTCTTCCAGGTAAGGACCTTTTCATGCCGAAATGGTATATATGTCTTCAATTTTTTCTCTCCGCCACCTCCTCCGGCCCAGAAGACCCAGCTACTTCCCCGGGAAACGAGCTGTGAAGAATGCTGTCCGCGCAAGGCCAGCTTGTACTCCATCCCTCCCAGATTCCTTTTGCCTACCATAGATGGATCGGTGCTGTACACGATAATGTTTTCACCGGCATCATAGATATTAACGCTGTCAATGCGAAAACTGTGGATAGTATTGCGCACCACCCTATCTATAAGGGAAAACTGCTCCGGCTCACGCAGACTTATCGAACCATAGGCAATAGCGGTGGGGACCACGAATTGCAGATATACCTGATGATTCAGATTCTCAGCGAGGAGCAGGGCATACTCCTCGCTCTTCTTGAGCAAGACCGTACGTGCCCGGTCGGATATTATGTAGGTAAGGGCGAAAGTAAAAATAAAGATGACCGCCAGGCTGCTGAATGAAAAAAACTTGACTAATTTAAAGGGCCTGACGGATTCTAACTTTTCCGGTGGCAGAGGCAAGGGTTGCTCCTATATTAGTATCCGTTCACCGTTGTCAGTAAGAAGTCACAAGAGTCGAGTCTATGCGACCTTAAAAGCGTTTTTTCGGTGAACAGTCGATGGTGATCGTATTTTCCGTTAACCGTTATCTTGTCCCTCAAAAACGTGAAAACCGTCTTTTTCGAGAACGGTCAACGGTGAACGGGTTACCTATATTATATATTTTTCGCTCTTCTTTGGTCTTTCGGCGAATTCTTTGGCCTTGTGCTCAAATCCCTTTCGGCTCATAAGGCCATAGGCAAATTGTTTTCCCTCTTCCACTCCAGGCTGATCCAGGGGATTGATATGGTATAACCCGCCGGCAAAAACCGTCTGTACCTCTAACATGAATAAAAGCTGTCCCAGGGTGAAGGCGTTCACCTCCGGGACAATTATACTTAGATTAGGACGTTTATTGCGCGTCAAAGCCAGTTCCGTGGTCTTCTGTTCCACAGCAATCAATTCATTCAAGGAGTGCCCTCCCAGATAGCCTACCCCCTCCACATCAGCAAAAGATTCAGGCATGGATATTTTTTTGTGAAACCTTTCTACTGCCAGAAAGGTAATGAGCTTGTTGTTGGGACCCTCCATGTAAAGCTGTAATTGCGAATGCTGGTCAGTAGCCCCAAGGGCCCTGACCGGGGTCTGACCGGTAGAAACAATATTGCCATCCAGGTCTGTCCTCTTTCCCAGACTTTCTGCCCATAGCTGCCTGAACCAGTCCGCTACTCCATAAAGGGCATCGGCATACGGCATCATGACTGCAATGGGCTTGCCCTTTTTAGTATCAGCCAGGTAATACAGCGCAGCACTCAGATAGGCCGGATTTTTCCACAGATTCGAAATGCGGCACCGCCCGTCCATATCCCGGGCGCCGGCCAGGAGCATAAAAATATCAATGCCGGCAACCGCAGCGGGCAGAAGCCCCACCGGGGTAAGGACCGAAAAACGGCCGCCAACTCCGGCTGGCACGGGAAAGGTCGGATAATCTTCCCTTTCGGCGATCTCCCTCAGCCTGCCCTTCTCAGGGTCTGTGGTTACCACGATGTGTGGGCGATGCCCTTCCTTTCCCAATTTTTTAATCAATCTGTCCCGCACATAAATAAACTGGCTCATGGTCTCGGCCGTACCGCCGGATTTGCTTATGACATTAAAGACCGTTTCTCTCGGGTCCAGGATATCTAGAAGCGCCTGGAATCCATCCGGGTCAATATTATCGGCAAAGAAAAGACGTGGCCGGTGCTTGCGTCCGGCATCAGATAACAGGTTATAATGAGGATGATTCAGAGCTCGCTGCAGGGCTATTCCACCCAGGGCTGATCCGCCTATACCAAGCACTACGAAGTTGCGGCAGGCCCGGCCAATCTTACGCCCGGCCGCAACAAGACGGGCAGCCTCTTTTTCTTCATAAGGAAGATCGTAAAAGGCCAGCGCCCCCTGACTCCTTTTTTTAAAAAGTTGGCTATGGACGGTCTTGGCCCCGGATTCAAGCTCCCTTATCTCTTTATTGCTTACGCCATTATCCCCGCCCACGAACTCCGCCATGGCATAGTTAAAATCTACCCGAATCCGTTGAGATGATACCCATTTTTTATCTTCCCATTTCTTCATCAAGACCTCCTTCTCCGGTATTACGTATTGTCAAAAGATTAACTACAGAGGACACAGAGAGACAGTAAAGTATTAACAAGTTCAAAATTGAAGCTCCCCGCAACAAGCTGCGGGGAATCTTAGTATGCAAGGTAAAATACATCGTATGCGCTCGCTATGCATGTTCAAAGTTCCAATGAATGTCAAAGCCCAAAGCTCAAAGCTGAAGGCCCGGCTTTGATATTCAGTCACTTCGCAGATGCACCGGACAACCCTCATCTTTTATACATAACATCAGATGGAAGGCAAGAAAAAAACCCTGATCACCATCAAGACATCATCTGCGGCGTTGCCTTCGGTCGCTCCTCCTTGCGGCGTATTGCTCCATACGCCTCAGTCGTCGCTCCTCGGCGCCTTGCATCTAATATCTTGCCGGTGATCAGGGGTACCCCATAACTTGCCGATTTTAATCTTGATAGCCAAATTAGACGGTGGATTTGGGAAAACCTGAAGAATGGCGGGATTTGAGAAACATTAGGAGTGTTTCTGTTTCTTACTGTCCAGAAGGATGGTAACCGGGCCATCGTTTACTAACGAGACCTCCATCCTGGCCTGAAATTCTCCCGTAGCTACCGGTACACACAGCCGGCGCACCTCGGTGACGAAAAGCTCATAGAGCTGCCGGGCCAGGGCAGGCGGTGCGGCCTGATCGAAGGATGGCCTTTTCCCTTTACGGCAGTCACCAAGGAGGGTAAACTGGGACACGATAAGGCATTCACCACCCACATCCAGGAGGGAAAGGTTAAATTTGTCGGACCCATCGGCGAATATGCGTAAAGATACTATTTTTGATGCCATATAAACGGTATCAGCCGGGGTATCATCCTTTTCTACTCCCAGAAATATCAAGAGGCCAGGCCCTATCTCTCCTGCCTTTTTGCCATTAACAGTAACCCGGGATTCTTTAACCCGCTGCAGTACGGCACGCATTTTACCTCCAAATTAACGTCACCCTACCCTAACCCCTTACATTCCCCGCCTGCGAGCCCGCCGGAGGCGGATCACTTGCGCAAGCCGTGAAGCGAAGGAATGATGGCTTCCATTTTTCTACCTATTTTCTATTGACAAAACCTAACCCATCGATTATAAAGCGTCGTTTTGTAAAAAACAATTTTGTAAAATCTTTGTAAAGGGGGTGATTCCCATGGACTGTACAACGTTAAAACCAGGGATTAGCTGCGTCTTTATGAGCAAAAAAGGTTGTTCTTTTAACGGTGGAGCCTGTCATCAGGTTATTGATAAGTGTGAGGGTTGCAACCGTATCATAGAATTTCCCACAGGTAAATACTGTAGCAGCTATCCTGATCCCGCCTCAAAGTGGAAAAAGGGTAACTGTAACCTAGCCACTCATCTCAAGGCAGAGGCGCCCAAAGCTGCCGCTAAAATCAACCCGCTTAAGGCTTCCAAGCGAGGCGCTGCCGGCCGCTAATATTCTCCGGCCGCTGGCCCTATTTATGCAACCTTGGCTCATGGAGAGCAGCACGCCTGTGTTGCTCTCGCCAAAGGTTGTTTTATCCGGTGTTCCTCTTTTGATTAACTCGTAAGAAGTAAAATCTTACCGCTCGAAGATACGCCGAAGGCGTAAGAGATCGCTGAGATAACATACTGAATAGTTTAAGATTTTTCTCTGCGCCCTCTGCGTGCTCAGCGGTGAAAAGGCTTTTTTGCGAAGTTGTCTCCTTTAAACTCAGGACAGTTTCTTTAGCGCCTCTTTAAATCGATCCATACCCTTAGCGATATTTTCCATAGACGTGGCAAAGGAAAATCTGATGTACCGGTCATCGCCGAAGGCTACCCCCGGAACAACGGCTAACCGGGCCTCCTCCAGCAGGTAATCACAGAGGGCCATAGAATTTGTTATCTTCCGGCCCTTATAGCCCCGCGAGTAATACGCAGAGACGTTTGGAAAGGCATAGAATGCCCCTTGCGGTTTGACACACGTTACATCCGGTATGGCCTTAAGTCGCTTAACGATATAGTCCCTGCGTTCTTTGAAGACAGATGACATCTTGGTAATGAAAGAGTCGGGGCCGTTCAGGGCGGCTACCGCAGCCTTTTGGGATATGGAAGTGGGATTAGAGGTGCTCTGACTCTGGATGTTGGTTACGGCCGAGATTATATCGGCAGGCCCGGCCAGATAGCCAATCCGCCAGCCGGTCATGGCATAGGTCTTGGAGACACCGTTTAGAATGAATACCTTCTCCCTAAGTTTGGGATTGAGGGAGAGCAGGTTACCCGGCTTTTTGCCGTCAAAGCGTATCTTTTCATAGATATCGTCAGAGATAACGTAACAGTTGTGATCTTGCACCATGTCCCCCATTTGTCTGAGGGTCTTGGCGCTGAAGACAGAACCCGTGGGATTTGACGGGCTGTTGAGGATTATACCCTTTGTTCTCGGAGTCATCATCTTTTCCAGCGCGGAGACATCGAGATCAAAGCCATCTTCTTCCCTGGTCTCAATAATAACCGGTTTGGCCCCGGCCAGCTCGACAATAGGGGGGTAGGATACCCAGTATGGAGCCGGGATTATGACCTCGTCGCCCTTGTCAAACAGGGCCTGGGCCAGGTTGTAAAGGGCGTGTTTACCCCCGCAGGAGATTACTATCTCTTGACGGGAATAAGATAACCCATGGTCATCTTTCAGACGTTTGATAACGGCGTCTTTTAGCTCCACGATGCCGCCAACCGGGGTATATTTGGTAAAACCATCCTGGATGGCCTTTATGGCGGCCTCTTTGACATAGCCGGGGGTATCAAAGTCCGGCTCGCCCACCCCGAAGTTGACAATGTCCACGCCCGCACCCTTCATGGCCTTGGCCTTGGCATCGATAGACAGGGTGGGAGAAGGCTTAATCTTGCGGGCCCTTCTGGATAAAGCTCCTTTAGACATGGCGGCAAAACCCCTTTCTCTAAATAGGTTGCATCCGGCAACTACCGTTTCCAGATGCAGGCTTTCAGCCGTCGGCATATTTGTTAACCGTTAACCGTTGTCCGACATTTTCTTTCGGTAAACGGTCAACAGTAAACGGTGAACCGGCTTCATGCTGATAGCTGAGCACTGATTGCTCCAGCCGGAAATCTTGGTTTTCCGAATGAAAGCTAAACATAAGTTACAGCCTCGTGGCCTGCACCGGAAAGATTTTATAATCTTTTAGGATAAAGTGGAGCGATTGTCCAGCAAAAACTATGCATTCAAGCCGGCTGAAGACGGAGGGTGCCTTGCAATGACAAGACGAACTACTTTTCATGAGAAAATCAAGATGATTGCGTAAAAAGTCCGTTTTCTGACGGCACAGTAAAAAGCTCCAGTTGCAAGGCGCGCAAATCCTGAGGAATGAGGCGTACTTGGAGCTACGCCGCAGTGACGAAGGATACAGCGCAACGCAGCAAATGGACTTTTTACGAAGCCGTCAATCAATAAATCACTTCTTTTAAAAATAGCCCCTGAGGCGGCGCGGTCATCCCGGCCATATTTCGATCTCCGGCCTGGAGGATGTCCGTAAACCTTTCCGGCGTTACCCGCCTCTCTCCCACTTCAACCAGCGTACCCACAATATTGCGTACCATGTGGCGCAGGAACCCGTTGGCCCTTATCTCAAATTCGATTATTTTATCTTTCCTGGTCAATTTTAAACCGCTAACTATGCGGATTGTGTTCTTGACGGAACTCCCGCTGGCCATAAAGGCGGCAAAATCATGGACTCCCTGCAAAACCGGGAGGCATTTTTCCATGGCCGCAACATCCAGGTCATGGGGAACAAACCAGGTGTAGAGGTGGTGGAGTGGAGACCTTATCCGCTCATTCAATATGTGATATAGATATACTTTCTCCAAGGCCGAGTAGCGGGCGTGAAAATCGGCGGGGACTTCGCATATCTCTTTTACCGCTATGTCCTGAGGAAGGAGGCTGTTTATCCCTCGTAAAAAACCATCTGCCGGGATGTTAGAGGCGGTCTTAAAGTTTGCTGCCTGGTTCATGGCATGCACCCCGGCGTCCGTACGTCCGGATCCGATTACCTTGGCCGCCTCGCCGGTCATGACGCCAATTTTTTCTTCCAGGACCTCCTGGATGCTCAGGCCGTTTACCTGCCTCTGCCAGCCACAATAGGCCGTGCCATCATACTCCAATATGAGTTTGATGTTCCGCATGGGCCGACTCTTACGGAAAGAGCGGTATCCCTGTCAACCCTGTAGTCTCCTCCAGGTCGAACATAAGGTTCATGTTCTGTACCGCCTGGCCGGATGCCCCCTTGGTCAGATTATCTATAGCCGAGAGGATAATCACACGACCGGTGCGTCCGTCCACCTTCAGGCCGATGAAACAATAATTAGACCCTTTGACATGGGCGGTTTGCGGGTAGTCGCCTTCCGCGCAGATCTTTACAAAAGGGGCCTGGTTATAAAACTCTTCGTACTCTGAGATTAAATCCCCTGTGGTCTGCTGGCCCTTTAGATCGGCATAGATGGTGCTCAGCATCCCCCGGCCCATGGGCACCAGATGGGGTGTAAAGGTTATGGCTATTTCTTCCCCGGCCAGCAGGCTGAGTTCCTGCTCCATCTCCGGCGTATGGCGGTGGGCAGCTACCTTGTAAGCCTTAACATCTTCATGTACCTCGCAGAAAAGGCTGCTTAACACGGCGGAGCGGCCCGCGCCGCTTACCCCGGTCTTTGAGTCCACCACAATGCTTTTGTTGTCGATAAGGCCCTTCTTGAGGAGCGGGGCCAGGCCCAGGATTACGGTAGTAGGGTAGCAACCCGGGTTGGCTACCAGTTGCGCCTTCCTTATCGCCGCCGCATGTAATTCAGGCAGTCCATAGGCCGCCTCGGCCAGATATTCCGGGGCGCTATGGGATTGATACCACTTTTCATATACCTTGACATCTTTCAGGCGGAAATCAGCGCTTAAATCAATCACCTTTTTATCGGCCTGCAGAAAAACCGGGACATGGGTCATGGCCGTCTGATGCGGAACCGCCAAAAAAACGACGTCGGCCGCCCCGATAACCCTTTCAGGCGAAGGGGACTGACACACGATATCCACACTACCTGAGAGCGACGGGAAGACCTTGTGCAGGGGCTGGCCTTCATATTGGCGGGAGGTGGCCACAGTAATAGCAACCCCGGGATGTGCGGATAATATCCTTACCAGTTCCAGTCCGGTATAGCCGGTAGCTCCGATTATAGCGGCACGGATCATAATAACCTCCTCACTACGCCGGTAAAAAAAGAGGGCTTGCCCCAAAAGGCAAACCCTCTTTTAGAAGATACCCTGTTACTCAGACCAAATCATCTCTTTGAATATTGGAAGCGTGCCCGGGCGCCCTTTTGTCCATATTTTTTGCGCTCTTTAGCCCGTGGATCCCTGGTCAGCAAACCGGCCTTTTTCAGCGTCGCCCGGTATTCAGGGTTAATTTCCAGAAGCGCCTTGGCAATACCATGACGAACAGCCCCGGCCTGCGCTATTTTCCCCCCACCGGCGACATTAACCGAGATGTCGAGATTACCCATGGTTTCCGTAAGCATAAGCGGCTTTTTAAGGATGAGTACAGGCACTTCCCCGTCAAAATATTCTTCCGGGGCGCTGTCGTTAATAACCATATTCCCCTTGCCGGGACGCATCCACACCCTGGCTATGGCCGTCTTTCGTTTGCCTGTTGCGTAATACAGTTTTTCTGCCATGCAAGACTCCTGCTTAAATAGATAATTCTTCCGGCTGCTGCGCCTGATGAGGATGATCCGCCCCCGTATAAACCTTCAGCTTACTGAGCATATCGCGCCCCAGGCTGTTTTTGGGCAACATACCTCTAACCGCATGCCGGATTAGTTCCTCCGGTTTTTTACTTAATAGTTCCTCGGCGCTGGCGGTCTTTAATCCACCGATATAACCGGTATGATGATGATACAACTTATCAGACCATTTTTTACCGGTCAATTTCACCTTGTCGGCATTTACAACAATAATAAAATCACCCGTATCCACATGTGACGTGAAAATCGGCTTGTGTTTGCCGCGGAGCCTGGCCGCTATATTACTGGCCAAACGGCCCAAAATCTTATCAGTAGCGTCAACTACACACCACTTCCTTTTTATGTCCCTGGCCTTCGCCGAATAAGTTTTCATTACTCTCTCTCCACTCTTAAGATAAAGAATAGACGGGAATAATTAATCGATATACATGGCTTTGTCAAGACAAAATTGTTCTTTGCGGTCAACTTGTTCGGTGTCTTTCTGGAGCGGGCGCGACTTTAGGGATTTTCAGTCCTAACCTTTTCCCCGATCGAAAATGGCTCTTTCGATCTTATAACCAGGGCGGCAGATGTTTCTTCCTGCGTTTGGAGCACCAGGATATTCCCCAGGGAGAGAATTTGCTGGGTGCCTGCGACCTCTTTTGTCTTGAAGACCTCAAGACAAACCCCGGCCTCCAGACCGTCTTTCTTTCCCTTATCCAGATAAACTATATGGTCCTGGGCTATTCTTTCCGCCAGCGGCTCGGACTTAATGATGGTTGCGGCTATGGGGCCGGAGGGACATTTTAATGGTATATGGGTGGGCATCTCTTCTGAAGGCATAATCTGGTCATCAATAGAGATGGCCTGATGCGAGGATATAATTTGACCCGTGGCCGGATTACCGGCCTTAATGATTTCCAGCTTTCCCAGCGGCAGATAGTAATAGCCTATTCTTTCCCGGGTCAAAGGGCGGTACACCATATCCGGGGCGCGATATACAGTCCATATGCTTCCTTTCTGGAGCAGATCCCCGTCATTGGTGAGATATACCACGTCACCCTGGTTCAGCAACTCTTTGAACAAGGGCATATCCCGGATGGTCCCTTTTTCTTCCAGCTTCTCTTTGGAGATAAAACCCAGGGTATTCATTCCTAAATAGGTAACGGTCTTGACCGTTGGCTTTTCAGGCGGTTCCGCAGATATGGTCTCTATATGGGGTATAGAGGGTGGCGGGACGGAAGACTCGAACTCTTGTTTGGGGGCCTCTTTCTCTACAGAGAGTCGCAGCCGGCAACCCGGGAAGACCAGATGTGGATTGGTAATGTGGGGGTTGTTTTTCCACAGGTTGGGCCAGAGCCAAGGGTCATGGAAGAACCGGCTGGTGATATCCCAGAGGGTATCGCCCGGCTGAACCGTGTAACCATGCGTTTCTGCGCCAACCGGAGAGGCGGCTATTAAAGATAACGCGCAAAACAGGATTAAAAACCTTGTAGATACTCTTTTCACTTCTATCCCCTCAGAATCTCGATATGAGAATTAATTATACAAGACCGAACAAGTTCGGTCTTGTATAATTATCGGCACAATAGAAAAGAGCTTTAAGGGTTTTTAAACGGCCGGCCTTCGGCTATCAGTATTCTGACTCCTGACTTCTGTATTCTGATAGCTAATCGCTCTAAACACTATTTAGACTCCTTTTCGGCGCCTTCTCTCTGGGTGGGAGAGGCCCCGGCGATATACGACCGGGCGACCTTAACCCTTACCTTATCCGCAATCTCCATGGTTATCACCTGGTCCGTCAATCCGGTTACGGTCCCATGAAGGCCGCCTACGGTCAGGACGTTGTCACCCATTTTAAGATTATCTAAAAACTTTCTATGTTCTTTGGCCTTTTTTTGTTGTGGCCTGATGAGTAGAAAGTAAAAGATAACAAAGATGATAATAAGGGGGATAAAAGCCGCAAATCCTCCCCCTTGAGCGCCGGCTCCTCCCGGTGCAGTTCCCATGGCATACGCTGTGTCAATCATTCATTCTCCTCCTTTTGTTTATAGAATTTCCGGCGATATTCAGCGAAGTCACCTTTTCGTATGGCCTCACGCATCCCGGCCATGAGTTTCAGAAAATAATGGAGATTATGTATGGTGTTCAAACGGTAAGAAAGCAATTCCCGGGACACATATAAATGCCGCAGATAGGCGCGTGAGTAGTTGCGGCAGGTATAACAACCGCAATTTTCATCAAGGGGGGCCTCGTCATCCTTATACCGGCTGTTCTTTATGACGACAGGCCCGGACGAGGTAAACAACATGCCGTTTCGCGCATTGCGTGTCGGCAAGACACAATCGAACATGTCCACTCCGCGCCACACACATTCTATGATATCTTCCGGTGTCCCCACGCCCATGATGTAACGGGGATAATTTTCCGGGATAAGCGGTATGATTTTTTCTGCCATCTGGAGCATCAGATCCTTGGGTTCACCTACGCTCAATCCTCCCAGGGCATAGCCGTCAAAACCAATCTCCAGGATTTCTTCCGCGCTCATCATGCGCAGGTCGCTGTACATGCCCCCCTGTATAATCCCGAAGAGGAGCTGGTGGTTTGTCTCTTTGGCCTCCTTGCAGCGTCCGGCCCAACGTGAGGTAAGCCTGGTGGCCTCCAGGGTCTCCTGGTAAGGGCAGGGATACGGAATACAGGTGTCCAGGCACATTATTATATCCGTTCCCAGCGCCCTCTGTATGGATATAGCCTCTTCCGGCGAAAGAAAAATAGAAGAACCGCTAAGGTGTGATCTAAAATTCACCCCTTCTTCCGAGGTCTTGCAAAGTTTGCTCAGGCTGTATATCTGAAATCCACCGCTATCTGTGAGTATAGGTCCTTTCCAGTTCATGAATTTGTGCAAGCCGCCCAGTTTTTCGATAGTCTCATGGCCTGGACGCAGGTAAAGATGATACGTATTGGCTAAAACAATCTCTGAACCAATGGATTGCAACTCTTCGGGGGTTAAGGCCTTTACCGTGGCCTGTGTGCCCACAGGCATGAATGCCGGCGTCTGAAAGGCGCCGTGAGGAGTGGCTACTTCTCCCTGCCGTGCAGAAGATGCCTTATCTTTGTATTTAAGGGTAAAACAGTTGCTTGCGGTCATAGTAAAAACAAATCGCTCTGTTCGGAGCAAAGATTTTGCTCATAACTAATAACTAAAATATCAACATGGCATCGCCATAACTAAAGAAACGATATTGCTTTTTAACAGCTTCCTGGTAAGCACGCAATATTTTTTCACGGCCGGCCAGGGCGGACACAAGCATGAGCAGGGTGGAGCGGGGTAGATGGAAATTGGTGAAGAGATGGTCTATGGCCTTAAATTTGTATCCGGGATAGATAAAGATATCGGTTAGACCTTTGGGGTCTTGTATCCGGCCCTTCTCATCCGAGGCCGATTCCAGCGCCCTGGTAGTGGTCGTACCGACGGCCACCACAGAATTACCCCTGGCCTTGGTCTCATGAATAATGCGGGCTGATTCATCACTGATCTCATAATATTCAGCGTGCATCTTATGTTGGCGGATATTGCTTACCCGCACCGGCGCAAAAGTGCCGTAACCGACGTGCAGGGTTATGGCGGTTACGTTGACGCCCCTTTCCCTTATTTCTCCCAGTAACTCCTCCGTAAAATGAAGGCCGGCCGTAGGGGCGGCCACCGCCCCGGTCTTCCGGGCAAATATGGTCTGGTAACGCCGGACGTCCTCCGGAGAGGGACGGCCATTTCTCTTAATGTATGGCGGAAGAGGCGTTTGACCGAGCTCCGCCAGAATTTCCTCGATATCCCCTTCCCAGGAAAGCGACATCCTGATATGTCCTGCCCCGGCTGCTTCCAGCACCACACCATGTAAAGATTTACCAAAATGGATCTCATGGCCGGCCCTGAATGCCTTGCTCTTCTTTGCCAGGCACATTACCCTGGCCTGGCCGGGGTGTCCATTTTCCGGTTGCGGAGGGTTTAGAAGGAGTATCTCAACTGTCTTATCGTTTGTGGTTTTGCCCTGGAGGCGGGCCGGAAACACCTTAGTATCATTGATTACCAGGAGGTCTCCCTCCTTAAGGTAAGATACGATATCCCGAAAAAAGCGATGTTCTATCCGGTTATTTCGACGATCAAGGATCAGGAGCCGTGAGGCATCTCTTTCTGAAGCCGGATGCTGGGCGATAAGGGATTCGGGAAGCTCATAATCATAATCAGCTAACTTGAACACTATTTTTACGGCCCTTAATCAGATAACTTCCTGTTGAATGCTTACAATTCGGGGACATGGAGAGAACCGGAGAATCCTCATGGTAGGTGAGTACATCGGCCATGACCTTTAACGAACTCAGCGCATAGGAAGGGAATGTATCATCAAGTAGCGCCCTATGTCTCCCTGACAGGGTGTTTAAAGGTGATGACTTAGTCATAAGCCGGACCGGATAAAGGTATAAAGATTTTCGGGAAAGATATAGGCCCTTGTCCAGGTCCAGGATACTGCAAAGATAATCATCCATCATGGTAAAGGCAGACTGCCCTTTTCTCCGATAATGGCATGCAGATTTAATAAATAAATTATATTTCCGGCGATTAATAGAGCAGTCGGCCAGCCATTCCCAGTAAAGGTGGTTTACTCTGGTCGGCAGGGGAGTGCATCCCGCAAGATGGGGGATGAAATGCCCGTGCGCCACGGTGTCGGCGGCTAAGTGGGCAAGAAATCCGGCCGCGAAGGCGCGCTCCTCATCTGTCTCTGCCCCATGCCGGATGAGCATGCCGGTTTCCCAGTTGTGGTATTTTCCGCCATTGGCTCTATAGCCTTTTCCTACAAAAAAATCAGCGCTTAATGATCCATAGAGAAAGTGCTGGGAAAACCTCTTCAGTAAAGAGCCCACGGATGGCAAAAGAATGGCTGCACTGGCTAATAGTGTGTTTCCAAGGTAAAGATGCATAGCCGGCCCCCAGGCCAGAGCCAGGCTAGGGCACAGAAACACAAATGCAAATAGTAAATAGGTTATTCTGGCTAAATATATTTTCATATTCCGTTCTCAGCGTCCCGAACGACGCGGGGACTATTTTCCATCATTTTTCTTATTTCTGCAAGACCAAAAAAACCTTGGAGGTCAAACGTTGTCCCAATTGTGGGGTAGGATTGAGAAAATGAGACCATTTCAATTACCTGTCAGTTTGATTTCAGACAAGTTGATAGCCACGTTTGACCCAATAATGCCAATCAGCGATTGCTTCTTGGGTTAATCCGTCTACATTGAGAGGCTCTAACTGCGCCAGAGGAACACCAAAACTTCGACCTTGCCATTCAATCTCAACACACATCTCGTGTATACAATCATCTTCGGATGCCATACCCTTCACCGTAACTTTCTCACCTATTTTCAATGGGGAAATGCGCTTTTCTTCAATGCAACGAGCAGTAAATGGAAAAGTAATTTTTTCGTCCAAATAATAATACCAGCCCAACGCCTGCTCTTCTGGACCGTAGGCATCTACGATGGCTTCCATTTCTATTCGATGCTCACGTTCTTCGTCTCGTTCAATTTCTTTCATTTTGGGAATACCGACTTTGTTTTGAAGAAGTGTGCCCAACGGTTTGCGCATAACCGGCAGCGGCCACCGGGAGTCCGGAAAAAGCAACCATGTTACAGGGCGTCCGGTTAAGCGACAGGTTATGTTTCCTTTCTATCAATCCAATAATCAGGTTTCCTATGTTGATGGGCTATGGCGATAATCAAAATATGATCTTCCTCAATCGAGTACAGAATCTTATATGGAAACCTGTGCAGAATGCATTTCCTCACTTCGCTACGTTCTATTGACCATGCCTCCGGGTACGCGACCACTCTCAATATTGCTTTCTTTACTTCTTCCTTGAATTGCCTTCCGAGTCCCGGAAGCTCCAACTCATAAAAGGCAGTTGCATCCCGCAGCTCCAGTCTGGCATATGTTGTGAAAACCGCTCTCATTTTTATTCCCCGAAAATCTTTTCCATCGGTATGCCTTCTAATCTACCCTCTCTGTATGCTTTGAGCCTCCGTTCGGCCTCATCAACCCAAATCTCATCGAGTCTCTTGTCCGGCTCGTCTAGGCTCTTGAGTAAGCCCTCGATAACAAGAAACCTTTCTTCTGGCTTCAACTTCAATGCCTTATCCAATATTTCTTTTGTACTCATCAACGATTCCTCCTTTCAAAACATAATCGGGATAGGAAGGAGCCTCACGACCTCCCCCTCCCATACCATCCGCCACGGCGGACTTGGCGGCCTCCAGACCCCACCTCACGGTGACGCCCTTGCCCTTCTCCTAGCCTTCGGCTCCGCTAAAACCTGGATCGGGGACTTTCATCCCGATAGTCCTGTGCCATGCCCGGCACACACGGCCCAGCTGAGCTGCGGCCCGTAGGGCTGTCTGCTCGAGCGGATTGTTCCCGATCGCGAATCAGCGCGCGAGGGAACAATTTTATTCCGCGAGAGCACAGCTCGGCTGGGCCGTTCCCGACGCGCGCAGCGCGGCGGGAACATTATAAATTATATCGACTCGACTTTTTTCATCAAAGCTTGCAGATAAAAGTGATGATACTACAATTTGGCAGACAGTACAATAAAATGAAATCAGATTAAATATCAATTAGATAAGCCGATAGCATAAAATCCATAAGTCTGCTTTTTGTTGTAATTATCGATGTTATGTCGACTCGACATAAGTATGACGATTTATTATCCGGAGGCCTAGTGATGGATCGGCAGGGTAATAAGGCACAAAAAAAGAGGGGTTGGAACCGGTTCCAACCCCTCTTTTTTTCATTTTATGGTCGGGACGAGAGGATTTGAACCTCCGACCCCAGCGTCCCGAACGCTGTGCTCTACCAGGCTGAGCCACGTCCCGACACCGTTATTTTATACTACGTTGTTTCGGGATTTGCAAGGACTCTTTGACTTATATCCTTCCATATCCAGCGTGACATAGGTAAATCCCAACTCCTGCAGGTGTTCCGTAATGTGCTCGGTGCGATCCTGTTCCATAAAGAGGCCGACCTGCCCGGCTTCGGTCTCGATACGCGCCGTATCCCCATAAGACCGCACCCGAACCGGATTATAGCCTAAGTTTTTCAGGTACCCTTCGGCCCTTTTTACGCGCTCCACGGCCTCAGCCACAATCGGCTGGCCATAGGGAAAGCGTGTGGCCAGGCAGGGTGAAGAGGGCTTATCCCAGAAGGGTATGCCCATCTCTCGGCTTAACGCCCGTATCTCGGCCTTGGTAAGATCGGCCTCACTTAACGGGCTGCGCACAGAGAGTTCAGCCGCGGCCTTCAAACCGGGCCGGAAGTCCTGCAAGTCATCAGCGTTGGTTCCGTCTATAAGGTTGGTTATACTCTGGTCTCCGGCGTGGTTCAAAAACAGGCGGCAAAGCGCCTTCTTGCAGTAGTAACACCGCTGCGCCGAGTTTTCGGCAAAGTGAGGGACTTCAAGGGGATCAAAGTCGATAAGGTGATGCACCGTTTGGGTCTGCCGGGCGATCTTTTTGGCATCTTCCGGGTCATCTTCAGGCAGGAATATGGACACGGCCGTCAAGGCCAGTATCCGGCCGGGGATTATCTCAGCCGCCACCCGGAGCAGAAAGGCGCTGTCGATACCACCGGAAAGGGCAATAGCCACCCTCCCCATTTTACTCAATATATCCCGCAGGCATCTGAGCTTATTTTCCATGCACACCGGGGATGGGGCTTTGCGGCTCTCCAAGTAAAAATTTTCCTTCTGCTATCCAGTGCTTGAGTGTTTCGGTAATCTCCTTGGCCCGTGGGTAACTCGACAACGGGGCGGCAGGCACTTCCTTTCCGTTCACAACAATCGAACCGCTTTTAAGCTGGGCATAACTAACCTCACCATAGGTCTTTGTCACGCCGTTTGGGTAGTCATATCCGTAATCGACAACCTGAGTAAATATCTCTTCATCCGAAACACCGGTATAATTTGCTATCTCTTCGTTTAATATGGGAATCGGCACGCCAATGCCCACGGCCAGGGAACAGCCGTAACCCTGCATGCTGACCCCGACCAGCCAGCGTGGGCTCATCTCCTTTAAGTCGCCCATGACCATAAGCGTTCCCGCGGCCTTTTTGGGAATACCGCCCGGCGTGCGGGGCACATCCGGGTTATGCTGCGTCCCCGGGCCAATGATGTAACCCTGCGCGCCGCCTAGAAATATCCTGGTCCCCAGGCCGATAGTCTTATAATACGGATCGTTCATCAGCGGACTTAACTGGCCGGCCGTGGCGTAATTGGCATTTCCGGCCTGCGGCCGAAGAGTTCCCATGTAAGTATAGATAGTCCGATTGGATAAATTAACGGCACAACTATAGTTCTGGTAACAGTTTCGCGGACTGACGAGAATGGCATTAGGTAAGTCGCGAAGCGTAACCTCTTTTTCCAGCTTCCTGGAGGGATAGCAATCTGTACCATAGGCCTGGGCCCGCAATTGCACCTTCCGGCCGGCTATAAGGTCCTGGATTACATGGCCCCCTCCATACCTGAATTCACCCGGATAGACCTTATTTAAGGGATCGTCTTCGGCCGGCTCTGTAGCGCCGACATATATATCTACCGCCGCCAGGCCCGCATAGGCCGGGACACCATTCAGCCAGACCCTGGAGGCTTTTATGGTAGGAACACCCTGGCCAAAGTTAAGGAATGCGCCGGAAGAGCACATCGGCGAAAATGTTCCGGTGGTCACTACATCCACCTTTTTAGCCGCGGCCACCGGCCCCTTCTTTTTGACCAGAGGGATCATCTCTTCTGCGGTCAGAATTACCGCTTTGCCCTGTTTGATTTTAGCGTTTATTTCCTGGATGGTCTTGGTTACCTGGTATTTGCTCATATTAGATCCTTGATATAATGAATTCTAGTTAGTTTTCATTCAGAAACTGCCGAATCCCCCCACACCCCCCTTTGCTAAAGGGGGGAAATATTGAAATCCCCCTTTGGAAAAGGGGGATACAGGGGGATTCTCGGATGAACACTAACTAGTATCCATCCGGGAACTACCATTTCCGGCCTAACGCTTTCAGCTCTCAGCAAAAAATCAAGACAAACAGCATGTTAAGCTGAACGCTGATAGCTGAGCGCTGACTGCTCCATCTGGAAACCCAAGGGTTCCGGATGGAAACTATCCGGCCTGGCCTTTAATAAGTTCTTCAATAACCGATGGATCGGCCAAGGTGCTGGTGTCTCCCAATTGGTCGAATTTGCCCTGGGCAATATTTTTTAAAATACGGCGCATAATTTTTCCGCTCCGGGTCTTGGGCAGCGCATCGACAAACCGTATTTTTTCCGGAGCGGCTATAGGGCCGATCTTTTTACGTACGTGTTTTATCAGCTCGCTTTGGAGATTCTTTCTCCGGATTATTCCCTTTTTTAAGATGACAAAGGCATAGATAGCCTGGCCTTTTATCTCATGCGGGTATCCCACCACCGCTGCCTCCGCCACACCCGGGCAAGAGACCAAGGCGCTTTCAATCTCGGCAGTGCCCAGCCGGTGGCCGGAGACATTAATGACATCATCGATGCGGCCTGTAATCCAGAAATATCCGTCTTCGTCCCGTCTGGCCCCATCGCCGGTGAAATATACACCCGGAAACTGGGAAAAATATGTCTCCTTGAATCGCTCCGGGTGGCCATAGACGTTGTACATCATACCCGGCCATGCATTTTTGATAACAAGGAATCCGTCTTTGTTTGCCGGACATTCCCGGCCGTCCGTATCAAATATCGCGGCATCTACCCCGAAAAAGGGAAAGACGGCTGATCCAGGCTTAAGAGGCGTAGCCCCGGGGAAGGGCGAAATCAACGCCCCGCCGGTCTCGGTTTGCCACCAGGTATCCACTATGGGGCAGCGCCCCTGGCCGATGACCCTATGGTACCAGAGCCAGGCCTCCGGATTGATAACCTCGCCTACACTCCCCAGGAGACGCAGGCTGCTCAGATCATGCTTCTCAGGCCATGATTCTCCCTCTCTGGCCAGGGCCCGGATAACCGTGGGTGCGGTATAGAAAACACTAACTTTATATTTTTCTACTACCTCCCACAGGCGATTGGGAGCCGGATAGATAGGTGTTCCTTCGAATAAAACGCTGGTGGCCCCGGCAGCCAAAGGTCCATAAACGATATAACTATGGCCGGTGATCCATCCGATATCCGCTGTACACCAGAAGGTATCTTCTTCACGAATATCAAAAATCCATTTCAGGGTCTCAAGCGCATAGAGGAGATAGCCGCCTGTAGTATGCAGCACTCCTTTGGGTTTACCGGTGCTCCCTGATGTGTAAAGTATGAAAAGCGGATCCTCTGCATCCATTATCTCGGGCTTGCATACAGAAGAAATATCCGGCGCCGTCATCTCGTCATCCCATAGACTATCCCGGCCTGGAACCATGTCTATGGGGATGCCTGCCCTCCTGCAGACAATACAGGATTCGACCTCAGGACATTCAGCCAGGGCCGCGTCTGCGTTCTTTTTTAATTCTATCACCTTTTCTCCCCGGAAAGAGCCGTCTGCGGTAATAAGCAGTTTGGCCTGTTCGTCATTGATGCGGTCACGTAAGGATTCGGCGCTGAATCCGGCAAAGATAACCGTATGGATAGCGCCAATGCGGCTGGCAGCCAGCATGCTGATGGGCAGTTCCGGTATCATGGGCAGGTATATGGCAATACGGTCACCCTTTTTGATGCCTTTCTTTTTCAGGACATTGGCAAACTTACAGACCAGGTAATGAAGATGCTGGTAAGTGAGGGTCTGCTCCCGCCCATGTTCTCCTTCATAGATGAGGGCCGCCTTATTTCTTCGGGATGAGGTTAAGTGCCGGTCCAGGCAGTTATAGGAGGCATTCAGCTTGCCGCCGATAAACCAGCTTACCCTGGGTTCGTTAAAATCGGCCTCAAAGACCTTGTCCCACTTCCTGAACCAGGCAAGGTCTTCTGCCATCTCGCTCCAGAAGCCTTCCGGGTCGCGCAGGGAATGCCCGTACATCTTTTTGTAGTCTTCCAGACTCCTTAGGCGCGCCTTTTGCCTGAATTCAACCGGAGGCTCAAAAATCTTTTCTTCCTTCATAACGGGGTCGGCGAGTGTCGTCATCATTAACGCATGACTGAAACAACCTTATAGCCGTGCCTCTCCAGTGACTTAACAATCGGCTCCGGGTCGCACTTCTGAAGGCGGATATACTGCAACTTTTTCCGGGGAGATTGGTTCACTATGCCTATGCTTATGATCTCGCTGTTATTTTCTTTTACTATGTGTGAGATTTCTTCTATGGACCCTTCCTCGTCTTTTAATTCCAGGTCAATCCGGGAGCTGGACTTTAAAAGCCCCATCATGTCGATAAAGGCGGCGAGGATGTCAGTAGTGGTAACTATGCCCACCAGTTTTTTCTTTTCAACTACAGGCAGGCAGCCGATTTTATGGCGATGTATCAGGCCGGCCGCCAATTCAACATTGGCATGGGGTTCTATGGTTATCGGGTTGATAACCATGGCATCCTGTACCGAGATATTTTCTACCATCGACAAGAAAAAGAACTGACGCAGGCCCCCTTCCGTGACCAGGCCCACTATAGAACTTTTATCGTTTTCTTCTACTACCGGCAAGTGGCGGATAGAATGTTTTTTCATAAGCTTCAGGGCCTCCTGAACCGTATCCCCTTTACCTATAGTGATAACCTTTTTGATCATCCAATTTTTGACTTTCACTGTTGTACCCCTTTTTGCTGTTGGCCGACTACTTAGCTTTCAGCATGTTTGTTATCCGTTATCCGTTAACCGTTGTCCGACATTTTCTTTCGGTAAACGGTCAACAGTGAACGGTGAACCGGCTTCATGCTGAATGCTGACCGCTCCATCCAGAAAACCGGGGGTTTCGGATGGAAACTACTTGGGTTGCATCGATACTAACATATAAGAAGGAGCGAAGTAAATACCTTACTCCCGGCCCATCACTCATTCCCCATTACTCTTCTTCCGACTTCTGACTCCTGTCTCCTGTATTCTGTATTTTTTCTCCTGCCTTCCGGTAAAAATAATCCTCTGTAGTGTTGTAACATGGGTAATCAAGGCCAGGATAACGATGGTGTATGGTAAAAGATTAAAAATGGATCCGGCAGCCAGCATAATTATCCGTTCCGGCCTTTCCGCTATACCAATCGAGCAGCGGGGGATGATCAGCTCCGCCCTGGCCCGAACGTAAGGAATAAGGGCCGTTCCAGACATGGCCATAAGCGTCCAGAGAAGGAGCGTCTTTTGTCCGCTGCTCCCATAGTAGTAAGCGATGCCGGCCAGGATACCCAGATCCACGTACCGGTCTAATACCGAATCCAGAAAACCGCCAAAGCGAGTGACCTTACCTTGCGTCCTGGCCAGGGCGCCATCGAGTATGTCAAAAAGACCGGAGATGAGCAATATCAGTCCGCCCCACAGGCCCTGGCCCAGGCCAAACAGAATCGTAGCTGGTATGGCCACTACCACACTGGTTATGGTCAGAAAGTTGGGACTGATGCCCATGCGGTGGATGCGAGATAAAAGGCCGCTTAGTAACCGATCGAGTCTGTGATCAAGATTATGGCTGAGCATGCGATCCGGCGCTCACATTCCGTGCGGAAGAACTGTCCACCTGCGGTGGATGATTTTTGATTGTGCGGGACACGTTAGCAAAAAAGGGCTGAAAGTCAAGATGGTGTTGTTCGGCTTTGAATTAGTTCCCATCCGGAAATCCAAGAGTTCCGGCCTGCGGTCGGCCTAAGGCCGGATGAAGCAGTCAGCAGTCAGCTTAACATAATGTTTCTCTTATCCTTTTGCTGATGGCTGACAGCTGATCGCTGAGAGCTTTCATTCGGAAACGGCAGTTTCCGAATGAGCACTAATATCTCTCTGGGGGAAGAGAAAGAATATGGAATTATTCTGCCTTGACAGTAATCTGTTTGGGTTTTACCTCTTCCTTCTTGGGCAATGTAATCCGGAGAACCCCCTTTTTATAGCTGGCCTTGATCTCTTCGCTTTTAACCGGAACAGGGAGCCGTATAGAGCGGGAAAATGCCCCGTAACAAGATTCGATACGGTGGAAGTTTTCTCCTTTTTCCTCCTTTTCTTGTTTCTTTTCTCCCTTAATAGTGAGGACATCACCTGACAATGAGATGTCAATATCTTTGGCATCCATCCCCGGAACTTCAGCCTTGACGGTAATGTTATCTTTCGTTTCGGAGACGTCGAGTGAAGGACTCCATTCCCTCGATATGGGTTCGAGTTCGGGTCCCCGTAAGAAAAAGGTATCCCACATGCGATCCATTTCTCTTCGTAGGTCACCCAATTCTTTAAATGGTTTCCAAGGGGTCAATTCAAACATATACACACCTCCTACACATTTTTTGTTTCCTTCCCTTCCCAGAGAGAAATAGTGAGAATTTAATTAATATGTTAAGGTCTCGCAGATTCGCAGTCAACTGGTTTCTAACTGGACTTTCCTAAAAAATATTAACGAATTTTACTTAACATATTGATTTTTAGCAGGATGTTTGATTTCAGAAATGGAACCCATCGTTCCTTCGCTCCATGGCTTCCGCAGTGACCCTATCGGGGTTCGCAGGCGGGGAACACTTGCCCCTTCCAGCCTCTAAAGGGCTGGCTTTCCCCCTCCTGCTCACTCTCGATGGGTCCCCCCTGCTCCAGCAAATTTCGCTCAGGAACATCGGATTCCATAAAAAATGGGGGAAGTCCAGCCGGGGAAAAGCCTTGACGCCATAGGAGGGGCATGTTAACTATTGGCCGTCAGTTTTTGGCTTTTGGATATAGACCGGTCCCGCATGGGGCGGTTCCCGGTTCATGTTTTCTATAAGGAGGAATACCGGTGGCCCGCATAAAGCCCTTTCGTGGGCTCAGATACGACCCTAAAAAGATTGGTGATATGGAAAAGGCAGTGACACCGCCTTATGATGTCATATCGCCTGAGCAGCAGGAGGCCTTTTACGACAAGAGCCCTTATAACGTAGTGCGCCTGGACTTCGGAAAGAATTTAGAAGACGATGATGAGAAGCATAACCGCTATACCCGGGCCGCTCAAGACTTTAAGGCCTGGCAGAAGGCGGCTGTGCTCGTCCGTGACGAGCGGCCGGCTATCTATTTGTACCATGTTACCTACACCCTGGATGACAGCCGTGTCTTTACCCGTAAGGGGTTCCTCTGTCTGGTAAGACTGGAGGATTTTTCCGCCGGTATAGTCAGGCCCCATGAAAAGACCTTTCCTAAGGTTACTTCCGACCGACTTAAACTGATGGAGCACTGCTCGGCCAATTTCAGCCCGGTATTTTCCCTTTACTCGGATACTGAGAATACCGTCACGGAGATACTTGAGAGTCATAAAGAAGAGCCTCCTCTTGCCTCTTTTTATGACTGGGCCGGGTTAAAGCACGAGATGTGGGCCGTTACGGACCCCAGGGCCATAGCCAGGGTCCAAAAAATCCTGGACAAAGAGGCCCTTTTCATCGCTGACGGGCATCACCGCTATACCACGGCCCTTGATTATCGCCGGATAATGCAGGAGAGATACCCGGATTACGGAGAGCAGCAGGCATTTAACCATATCATGATGTACCTCTGCAGTATGGAAGATAAAGGGCTTGTGATACTCCCGACCCACCGCCTGGTCACCCGCAAGAGAGGCCTTTCATGGCAGGATTTCAAGAACAAGGCCGTAAGCTATTTTGACATAGAGAAATTTCCTCTTAATAGCCGGGATGATGCGGGCCGGGCCGGGGAGGTCTGCCGTGCCCTGGAGAAGGCCGGCCGGGACAGGCGGCAGGCTATGGGCCTTTATACCGGTTCCCATGACTATTTTTATCTCCTAAGTTTAAAGAAGGAGACGAGGCAGGAGGTCTTTGGCAGAGAGGCGCCTGGACCGCTCCAGGAACTGGATGTATTTGTATTGACCGAGCTTGTTCTGGGCCGGGTACTGGGATTGACAAACACAAATAAAGACAACGACTCTGGAGACAGGGTGAGTTACTATCATAACGCCCGCGAGATAATGGAAAAAGCGGCCGGGGACGATAAGGCCTGGGCCTTCCTGCTTAATCCTACCCCTATTGAGCAGGTAAGAAATGTGGCCACGGCCGGCCTGGTTATGCCTCATAAGTCAACCTATTTCTATCCAAAGGCCCTGACCGGCCTGGTCATCAATAAGATCGTCCCGGATGAGGAGGTGTAAGGTTTATACCCGCAGATAGAGAGGCCCTCTGTGCCCCCGAAGAGACCCTGGATACCCTCTTTCATGGGAAGATCGGGGTCATCCAAAAAAAATCCGGTTACCGGTTTTCCATTGATGCCGTAATCCTCGCCCATTTTCCAAACTTCAAAGATAAAGAGATTGTTGTGGATATTGGTTGTGGCTGCGGGGTTATCCCGCTTATTGTTGCCTACCGCAGGCCGCAGGTCCGTCTTTTTGGTCTGGAGCTGCAGGAGGAGCTCTTTGACCTGGCTAGGCGGAATGTAATCGCAAACGGCCTTGAAGATCGCATCACCATACAGCAGGGCGATTTAAAAAATCCGGAAGGGATATTCTTCGCCCCGGCGTCATGCCATAGGCAGATCCGCCGGGGCGGAAATCTGCCTATGGCACGACCGGCCGCGTATGCAGACTGGGTGGTCAGCAATCCCCCTTATGGCCGGTCATCATCCGGCCGTTTGAACCCAAAAGAAGAGAAGGCCCTGGCCCGGCATGAAATAGCCGCCTCACTTTTAGATGTCCTCAAAGCCGCGCGCTATTTTCTGAAACCACGCGGCCGGACAGCCATTATATATCCGGCCCGGCGCGCTGCCGGCCTCATAAGCGCCATGCGGGATACAGGGCTGGAGCCGAAGCGCTTACAGGTGGTGTATTCTTATCCGGGGGATGAAGGAAGATTTGTCCTGGTGGAGGCAGTCAAAGATGGCGGCGAAGAGCTAAAGATTCTGCCGCCGTTTTTTATCTACGATCAGGCCCGGCGCTATTCTCCTGAGATGCAGGGTCTTTATGAGGACCGGGCGGCGAAAGGGTAAACCGGATATCCTTGATCAGCGGCGAGCCAAGCCTGGCGTTAAGGTTGTCGCGCATTATTTCCTTGGACATCTGCAAATGATGCATCCACATGGGGTCTGAGACACCGACCCAGAGACATCCCTGTTTGAAACTCTTAGGCTGGGCCTGCCGGGCTGCCACACTACCTACTACCTCGTCCCAGCAATCCCATACACTATAGACCCTGAACCGTTCCTCCCAGTTCCTCTCAGAGGCTATCTTCTTCAGGATGCTGCCGATGGAAGTCAGCGTCATGGATATCCTTTTATAATACTACTAACCGGTCAGTTCTTTTAATTTACCTTCCACAAGGTCCCGGATCTCATCCAGTCTTTCAGCGCTCAGGGCCTCGAAACGGAGGACAAGCACCGGCTGGGTATTCGAGGCCCGGATAAGCCCCCAGCCGTCATCGAATACAATGCGCACGCCGTCTATGTCGATGGTCTCATAGTGGGCTTGAAAGTATTCCTTGACCCTTTCCACCACGGCAAACTTGGATTCATCGGGACAGGGGACCCTGATCTCCGGAGTGGAAAAGGTCTTCGGCACGTCGGAGAGGAGTTCGCTCAACGGCCGTTCGGACCGGGCGACAATTTCGGCCAGACGGAGGGAACTATAGATGGCGTCATCAAAGCCGAGATAACGATCGGCAAAGAAGATATGTCCGCTCATCTCACCGGCCAAAAGGGCCTTTTCTTCCCTTAACTTGCTCTTTATAAGGGAATGCCCGGCCTTCCACATGATGGGCCTGCCGCCGTTTTTGGCGATATCATCATAAAGGGTCTGGGAACATTTGACTTCTCCGATGACGGCCGCGGCGGGATTGGCCTTTAGTATCTGACGTGCGAATAGAATGAGAAGCCGGTCGCCGAAAAGGATGTTGCCCTTTTCGTCCACTACGCCCAGGCGATCGGCATCGCCGTCGTAGCCGACACCGAAATCAGCCCTCTTCGAGGTCACCAGTTTTATAAGATCGCCCAGATGTTCGGGGATAGTAGGATCGGGGAAGTGATTGGGGAATCTCCCGTCCACTTCGCAGTAAAGCTCTGTAACCTCGCAGCCAAAATACCGGAAGAGATCGGGCGCCACCAGCCCTCCGGCGCCATTTCCGGCATCTATAACTACTTTTAATGGCCGCTTAAGAGAGATGTTTTGTTCTATGTAATGCAGATAGGCGGGAATTATGGGAAATGAGGATAAAGAGCCTGTCCCTGAAGTAAAATCCCTGGCCTCGATGATCTTTTTCAGCCCCTGGATGGCCTCCCCATGTATGGTCTCTTTTCCCACACAGAGCTTGAAGCCGTTGAACTCCGGGGGGTTGTGGCTGCCGGTCACCTGGACCCCGCCGTCTTTCTGAAGATGGAAGATGGAGAAGTAAAGGAGCGGCGTGGGGCAGAGGCCCACGTCTGTAACGTTGCAACCTGTCTCCAGGATGCCTTCGATCAGGGCCTTCTGAAAACGTTCCGAACTCAGCCGCCCGTCCCGGCCCACGGTGACATTTCTTAAGCCATTTCTGCAGATAACGGTTCCATAGGCGCGGCCGATGTCGCGTACCACCTCTTCACTCAGGTCTTTATCTACAATGCCTCTGATGTCGTACTCTCTGAAAATAGCCGGATTCACAGAAATCTCCTGTTCTGGATCTTATGTCTGGCTGGGATAGTAACGTTCACCGTTGACCGTTCACCGTTCACCGAAGAAGACGTTTTTCGTCCTTTTCAAGGACAACGGTGAACGGTTACCTGGAATATAAAACTTGCCCGCCTGAAACAGCTATGGGGCCTTTCGGCTATAACATTTTTCTCCAAAATTGTCTATTTTTGCATAACCTCGAAGAGGTTTGCGAAAAAACTAATATCACATCTCATAAATAGACCGAATGTGCTACTTACAGAACTCTCTGCACTCGATCTTAATAAAAAAATGCACATAATTTAAAGTTTTCCCGACCGATACCGAGAAGAAAAAACAGACTCTCCGGCCATAGGCCGGCTACGGGCCGGAGAGAATAAAAGACTAAAAAAATATCTAGTTCAAGGAGGAAAAATTTTTATGCCAGTTAGAAGGTACGTCTCGTTAATTCTAGTCTTGATGTTCGCGTTTACTCTGGTCTCATTCTCTGTGCAAGCTGCCGAGAAGACGGCTACAAAAGAAGAACCGGCTTTTGTAGGTTCAGCTAAAGGAGGCAAGTATCACCTGCCCTCCTGCAAACTGGCCAAAAAGATCAAACAGGAAAACATGGTCACTTTCAAGGACGTAGCAGAAGCTGAAAAAAAGGGATATGAACCCTGCAAGTCCTGTATCCCGGCTCCGACAGCGGCAAAACCGGCTGCCAAGACACAGAAATAACCTCTTATGAAACTGATAAAGGGGCACCCGCCAAAGGCGGGTGCCCCTTTATCCATTGCGGTTACGGATTATAGGCCTGAACTGGGGAGAAGAATGTTGGGCGAACTGTCCTTGAATGAGTTGAAAGAGATAGACCAGGCACTTCAATACGATATAAATTTTTTATCATCCAGAAATTTCAGTACCTTCTGCACGGCATCTTCAAGGCTTAACTTTTCTGTCTCTATCACCAGGTCGGGGTTCAGCGGTTCCTCGTAAGGAGAAGAAACCCCTGTATATTCTTTGATAATCCCGGCCCGGGCTTTTTTGTATTGCCCCTTGGGATCACGCCGTTCACACTCTTCAACCGGGCACTTTACGTATATCTCCAGGAAGTTATCCCCTTCAAACCGGCTTCTTATGTATTCCCGGTCTGTCCGGAAAGGAGAGATGAAGGCCGCGATGACAAGTATTCCGGCCTCCGCAAAAAGTTTTGACAACTCAACTATCCTGCGAAGGTTCTCTTTTCGGTCTCCAGGACTAAAGCCAAGATTACTGTTCAGCCCGTGGCGGATATTGTCGCCATCCAGGACATAGACGCGAATTCCTCTGTTGAATAATTCCTTCTCCACATGATGGGCAATGGTGGACTTGCCGGAGGCCGAAAGACCGGTGAACCAGACGAGCCCGCTTTTGTGGTTATTCAGACGGTTTCTGTCTGACCTGTTTACGTATCCATTATGCCAGATGACGTGATTTTCCATTACTCCAGCCCACTTATCTATTCACAATTTTGCCTGATCGATACCAGATGTCCCGCGTCTCTCAGGGTTTTTTCCTGTCTGGCCAGCTCCAGGTCGTGCTCAACCATCATATCTACCAACTGATCGATCTCAACCCTTGGATTCCAGCCTAGTTTCTGTCTAGCCTTGGTAGCGTCGCCCAGCAAGGCATCCACCTCAGTCGGCCTGAAGTAGCGCGGATCGGTTTCTACATATCTTTCCCATTCTAACTCCAGTTTCGAAAATACTTTTTCCAGGAATTCCTTGACCGAATAATTCTTACCAGTGGCAATGATATAATCGTCCGGTTCTTCCTGCTGGAGCATCAGCCACATGGCTTCCACATAGTCGCCGGCAAATCCCCAGTCGCGCTTGGCGTTCAGATTGCCGAGGTACAATTTTTCCTGAAGCCCCAGTTTAATCCGGCCGGCCGCCCGGGTGATCTTACGGGTGACAAACGTCTCACCGCGTCTCGGAGACTCGTGATTGAAAAGTATGCCGTTACAGGCAAACAGGCCGTAAGCCTCCCGGTAATTCACGGTCTGCCAGTAGGCATAGACCTTGGCCGCGGCATAGGGACTGCGCGGATAAAAGGGTGTGGTCTCTTTTTGAGGAATTTCCAGGACCTTGCCGAACATCTCGGAAGAACAGGCCTGATAGAACTTTACCCGCGTCCCTGTCCTGTCCTGAAAGTCCCGCACGGCTTCCAATAATCTCAGCGTTCCCAGGGCCACGACATCGGCCGTATATTCCGGTTCATCAAAGGATACCCGGACATGCGACTGGGCGCCGAGGTTATAGACCTCTTCCGGCCGTATCTTTTCCAGGATTCTCCGGAGTCCTGTGCCGTCGGACAGGTCGCCGTAGTGGAGAAAAAGGCGGCAACCCGGCTTATGGGGGTCCTGATAGATATGATCTATTCTATCCGTGTTAAATGAAGAGGAACGGCGGATAATGCCGTGCGCTTCATAGCCTTTGGAAAGCAGGAGTTCGGCCAGATATGATCCGTCCTGTCCCGTGATACCGGTGATTAAAGCCCGTTTCATCAGTCGTCTATCCTCTCTTTTCTGGTAAATGTATCTTTTCCCGATTGGCGGTACCACTCGTACGTCCGCCGGATGCCGTCTCTCAGGCCGATTCTGGGCTCCCAGCCAAGTCCTTTTAATTTGCTGACGTCAAGAAGTTTTCGAGGCGTACCATCGGGTTTGGTAGTATCGAATATAAGCTCACCCTCCAAACCGACCACTTCTCTTGTCAATTCAGCCAATTCCTTGATAGCAAGGTCCTGGCCGCAGCCGATGTTTATAATGTCTGAATCGACCGCGGCAGCGGCTGTGGCATTAATATGCCTCATAATAAAGATGCAGGCATCCGCGAGGTCATCTACGTGCAGAAACTCACGACGGGGACTTCCGCTACCCCAGACGGTTACGTGAGGGGTGAGGCGTGAGGGGTAAGGCGCTATGCCAAGCGCAGCCTTAACATCCCCGGGAATAGACCCATATTGCGCCTCATCGCGGGCAAGGCCTTCCCGATCCTTCTCCAGGGTCAATTGGGCGAGATAAAACTTGCGAATTAAGGCCGGGAGCACATGCGATGTCTCCAGGTCGAAATTATCATTTGGCCCGTAAAGATTGGTAGGCATGACGCTCATAAAGTTGGTCCCGTATTGACGGTTATAGGACTGACACATCTTTATACCGGCGATCTTGGCCACCGCATAGGGCTCATTGGTAGGCTCGAGCGGGCCGGTTAGAAGATATTTCTCTTTCATGGGCTGGGGGCAATGCCTCGGATAAATGCAGGAGCTGCCTAAAAACAGCAGCTTTTTGACGCCGTTCATATAGGAAGCGTGGATCAGGTTCGTCTGGATGGCGATATTGTCGTAAATGAAGTCAGCGGGATAGGTGTTGTTGGCCAGAATCCCGCCTACTCTGGCTGCGGCCACAAAGACATATTCCGGCCTTTCCCGGGCAAAGAATGCCTCGACTTCGGACTGTCTCTTCAAGTCCAGTTCCTGGCTGGTTAGCAGGATCAGGTTGGTATAACCCAGGGCTTTAAGATGGCGGGCGATGGCCGATCCCACCAAGCCGCGATAGCCGGCTACATATATTTTAGAATCCTTTTCCATTGGTTAAGAAGGATGACCTCGTAAAAAACTAACCTATCCCGCTAGCGGCATCCTATTTATACAGAGCGACATAATTATTTGCAAACATTGTTGTCCAAGACATTTAAATAACAATCAAATCCCCTTGATACCCTGTGCGGAAACACGGGGTTCTTTACTTTATCACCCTGATATTCCAATACTTCCTCGCTAATGACATATGAAGATGTGACCCTGATAACTCACAATTCTTCCGGCCATTTTCTTGCCCCATGCAGTACACGAAGAATTTCAATCACATCATTCCTCACCCGGTAAGGAATGGTGTAAGGAAAACCTGAAATGATAAGCTCACGAGTCCCCTCTACTCTTCCCGGCCTTCCCAGACATGAATGTTCCTTAAGATGACCGACTTCTTTCTTGATCTGCTCCGCCACATTGCGGGCAGCGCTGGGATTGTCGGTTGCAATGTAGCTTCGAATCTCAATGAGATCATTAACAGCATCGCCCAACCATTTTATTCGCATTTTGGAGGCTCTTTCTCTTTATCGGAACCCCAGGTATCAAGCCATGTCAAGACCTCTTCATGGTCTATAAATTTCGCATCCGGTTGATCAGACTTTTTGACCGCCTTTTTTATCTCTTGCACCTGCCATTCATTAGCCGCAATAAACTCCTTGATTGCGCTGTTCACAAGATAGGATTTCGATCGTGCAGTGGCCATCGCAAGGTGTTCAAGCCTTTTCTTTGTCTGATCATCTATCCTTATTGTTAAAGTTGTGCCCATTTGTATCCACCCCCTTGTAATACACAATAACACTTTGTATTACATATTGCAAACGATTCGTGCAATTCGTGGCTAAGGATCATCAGACCAAGCTCCACATAATTCTGAAACGATCTCTCTTTTTTCTCTGATCTTAAGAATCGGCTCGATTCTTACCATAACCCGCATGCCTTCCGGTAAACGAACCTTTTTGGGAAGCCGAATAGATCCCCTCTCAATTTTACTTTTTACAATAATGGTCATTGAATACCCCCTGTTGCTTTCGGATTTTCGATTTCTATTATCTCTAGTGTAGCGTCTCTAACGCATCTTTACAATGATTCTAGAGTTGTCATTCACGCGAAAGCGGGAATCCAAGTTGAAAAGACTGGATTCTGGATCAAGTCCGGAATGACCGTTGTGTAAAGTTTTTTCTGAGACAGTACACTAGCAGATTGCCGAAAAAGTTCTTTTCTGTCACCCGATCTTGTTTTAGGGTCTCATAAGAGAGCTGTCACGCGGGATAGCACATGGTAAAAAGTATATCGGATAATCCACGCAAATCGGTCTGGCCATGAGGCGATCATTTCCGCAGCTCATCAAAATTACCGGACGAGAAGTCTCGTTTACTATGAACTAAAGCGAGAATCTGTACCCCATTGGGAGATATTTCATAGATTAGGCGGTACGAATACACAAACACTTCTCGGATATTGTGATCACCTATTTCTGGAACAATTCTCCCAATTTCAGGAAAGTTGTTCAATTTTTCAGATCTACTCACAATATTCTGCGAGACCTTTTGTGCATAGAATTTGGAATCTCGTGCAATGTAATCATGGGGTGTACTGTCAATAGTGGACAGGGCCACTTTAGGCAGCTCTCCTTTTAGTAAAATATTTCTGTGCGAATACAGCCGGAGCAACGTTGCCTATGGCTGAGTGTCTCCGGATACGGTTGTAAAAT
>JAQURM010000016.1 GCA_028715605.1 Desulfovibrionales bacterium | reverse complement strand
GATGACTTCCAGTATGAGAAGGTGTTTGCCGAAGGAGCGCATCACATTAATCCCATTTTCTAAGGATGCCATCCTGCCCACTGTAGTAACCATCCCTTTAAGCTCAGACGCCATTTCTTCTGCCATCCGGCTGGCCTGCTTAAAGGCGTTTGCCTGGTCAGATCTGGCCAGGTTTGCGGCATAGTTCAGTTTTTGCCGGGTCTCGTGCAAAAACGGCCCCACTGTCCTGAAAAACCCCTTCAGAGGATATTTTCTCCAATAAATCTCATATCTCCTCAGGTGATTATCCTGCGAGGCAATCTCTTTTAGAAGGTTTATTCTAATGGTCTTCTGTGTTAGGTGGTATCGGCTGATGAGCGAGGCGGCGATGTCCTTGGCCTCTATATAACCAAGGTAACTGTCCTGTTCCGCAGATTGCCTCATCTTATCGACAAGGGTCTTGTTCTCCCGGAAAATTTCATTTTCTTCGTCCAACCACTCAATCATGGAATTGATTTTGGCCTCTGCGGCCCGGATTACGTCTCTGGTTTCTTTTCGGATACCTTCCAGCATTTCGGCCAGGAGTTGATCGACAAGCCCCTGTATGGGCAAGAGCCGTGGATCGATAAGGGCGTAAAGAAAAAATTCCGGCTGCTGCAAGATAATTTTTTGTAATTTGACGATGTCTTCATCGTGAAAGACCATTTTTGCCTGCAATATAATCTTATAATACTGGGCCTCTAAACAGTCACGGTCAAGGTAGATGATATCATGCACCTTTTCCTCTGCTTTTTCGTATGCCCTGGATACTTCGTGAAGGCGGGCAATTAAAAAAAGCGCGTGTATCTGTTGCAACTTATTGCGCGAGCACTCTTTTGCCCGTTCAAACTGGTAAATCGCTTCGAAATGATTTCCCTTTTCCAATTCAAGGAAGGCCGTGGCCATGTACAGCCTGTAGTCGTCGGGGTCTTTATCCTGGGTCGTTTTCAAAAACTGTTCGGCTTTATCCGTCTGTCCTACACGAATGCAGTCCAAGGTCAGCCATAACGGGCCTCCCTCCTCCCTTTGCTCTCCCGCAGAATATAGCATATTCCAAGTGACAGCCTCTGTTTGCCACACCCGTTTTAGAAATCTGAGATGAAATATCTCTGTAAGGTCAAAGAAGGTATGGTAAGCTGCCAATACTTCATTTTGACCATATATAGCCTGAACATCGCTTGCCTTAAGATTGGCTACACCTTCATTGTGCTGTTCCGGATTACTAAAGGCCCCGGCAAAGCAATTGGTTATATGCTCGATAGAGAGATGGCCGAACCGGGTGAAGACCCTGGAAGATAGTTGAAGATTTTTCGAAGGGCATACCTTGAGGTCGTGACGGCAGGAGCCGCAATAAAAACATTCCTTGAGGTCACCCTCGACCATTAACGCCCGATGAGGGAAAAGTATTTTGCCTTCTGTAAGCACCTGTTCTCTATCCGATCCGGCAAAAATACCGCATCTTTTCTTGAAATTTTGGGTTCACTTCACAAGTAACATCTGTACGTTGCCCTGCATCAGGTCTTGAAAGCTACGCAAGGTCTTTCGCAACTTAGATAGTCCAATACGCTGCCTTTCCATCGGCAACTCCATAACATTTTCAAAAGCCGAAAGGGGACATAGAAAAAGTTCGGGGGCCACCACCGGGAGGCAGCGATGACCCCTTTCGAGGGTTATATGAACGTTTACGTTCTTATCGGACGTTTTTCGAGAAACATTATTTTTCTTTATTCTTCAAGCGTTAATAAGGCTTCCGGTCTGGTAACGGTAATCAATGGACAATAAGATTCCGATCCCAACCTTTCCACCACACTTCCCACGTACCACCTCTCCGCCTGTTCTCTGACATGGGAACCGATGACGATAAGGTCGATCTGGTTTGAAGCAGCGTATTTTAGAATCTCTGCAGAAGGTTCTCCCTCCAAGACATCACAGACATAATCAATCCCTTTTATCTGCTTGGCATACACCTTCTGCACTTTTTCTTTTACCCCGGCAATTTCCCTTTCTATCTGCGCCAGAGTGTATGCCACCCGTTCTCCGCGCGGAATCCTCAAGACATGCAGGATGTGCAGCCTGGAATTATATTTTTGCGCTGCCTTCAAAGATAACTCAAAGGCATATTGACATGTCTCCGAAAAATCCGTGCCGAAGAGAATCTTTTTAAAGGCCAAGCCTTCTTTAGGCACATCACGGCTCACGATCATCACCGGGCAGTGAGCCCGCATAATGACCGCTTCTACGGTACTGCCCAACCCCTCCACAGTCCTCATGCGCACCACGCCTTTCTCCTCAGCCTTACCTCTGTGGGGGCCAAGCACCATAAGGTCGGCCCTGGTGGCCCTGGCCATTCTTAAGATTTCCAGCCATGGGAACCCCGGCCTTACTTCAATAAGATAGTCCTTACAGCCGATCAGCGCCTCAGCGCATTTCTTCTTTATCATCCCCTTTACCACGTCTATATACTCTGCGGTAACCGCCACATCCTCACCCGTTCTAAAATCCTTTACCCATTGCCTGCGTATCAGGTCAGAAGACTCGAGCACATGCATAAGATAAAGCCGGGCCCCTTCCTGCTTCGCCAGGTGAGCCGCCACTGCTGAAGGGGCGTCACAAACATCTACTGAATCTGAAGCTGTTAATATCTTCTTAAACATAGATATTCCTCCTTTCTCAATCTTATTGATAACTAATCTAAACCGTCATCGGGCTCTTGCCCGAAAGGCGATCCCACAGCGGGATCGCCTTTGTCTCTAATCCATATTATTCAGTATAGGGCAATAGATAATAAAATTACAACTCTCTTTTGCTGTAATATGATTTATAATATCTCCCCTAAACACAGATGGAGCAGTCAGCATGTCTGTTAACCGTTAACCGTTGTCCGACATTTTCTTCCGGTAAACGGTCAACTGTGAACGGCAGACCAGCTTCATGCTAATCGCTGATGGCTGAAAGCGTGAAGACGGAAACGGTAGTTCCCAGATGAGCACTAACTAACAGAGGTCATACTTATAGGATTCCAGCGTACCATCGGGGAAAAACGAGGCCCACGCCCCGGCTTTGAGTAACGCCCCCTGAAAAAGCGTATCTTTCGCCAGATAACATCGCTTTAAGCGGCCGTTATCGTGAAATCCTACCCAGGCCCGGCTCTTACAAGGAATCCCCTGGAACTCCGTATCCAAGGCCAATTCACAGGCTGAAAGTCGCCCGTTTTTATGGAAAAGTACAAACGTGGCAGCCCGGGACGGAACGCCCTGAATTACCTGATCACCGGATAGATAACACCTGAGCAGATTCCCATTGTCGTGTAAATTTACCCCGGTATCCAATCGGCATGAAACACTGTGGATAGCGGCATCACCGGCCAGGACACAAGCGGAAAGGCCGCCGGTGTCATGAAACCATACCCAGTTATCCGCCCGGCAGGGAACATCCCGGATAGTTTTGTCCCGTACCATATAACAACCCGCGAGGCGGCCATTATCATGGAATAATATTCGTGTCCCCGCCTCAAAGGAAATGTCCTGTATCAACGCCGGCCCTGCAAGTTCGCCGTAAACCAGCGCGCCATCTTCCCTCATCTCTACATTTGCCCCGGCACGGCACGGAATGCCCTGAATCAGCGTATCGCGCGCCAGAATGCATCTTTTCAATTGTCCGCTCATCCAGAATTCTATATCACTGCCGGCGCGGCACAAAATATCCTGCACGGTTGCCTCCTGAGCCAGTCTGCCCCGCCACAGCCGGCCCTCTTCGTGAAGCTCGGCCCTTGCGCCGCCTCTGATGGGCACCCCGTCAAGGCTGATATCTTCATCAGGTTCGCAGCGCCACAACCAGCCGTTTTTATGAAATTCGATCTTTGTGCCGGCACGACAGAAAATGCCCTGCACTGCCGTGTCCTGCGAGAGATCACAACAGGCGATCCCGTTCCCGTTTATAAAATTAACCCGTAATCGGGGATTACAGGGGATATGGGCAGACATATCGTTCATCGTCCTGGAAAATCAGGGAATTAAAATGCCGCTCTCATCAAATTTGACCGGCGTCCCGGCAGATAATGGAACACCCTGGATATTTACCTCCCGGGATAGAATGCCGCCCGCTAAATTACCATTACTATGAAACCAGATGAGTGAGCCGGCCCGGCAGGTAATATCCTGGATAATACAATCCTTGGCCAAGGTTCCGGCAGAAAACTTGCCGTCTTCATAAAACCATACCCGGCTCCGGGCCTGACACGGAATATCCTGAATAACCGTATCCCTAAAAAGATCGCAGGCAGACAGCCTGCCGTCGGCAAAAAAACAGACATCAGTTCCAAGGTTGAGCGGGATGCCCTGGATACTGATTTTTTCAGAAAGTTCGGCCCGGAACAACGCACCATTTTCATGAAAAATAGTCAGCGCCCCGGCCCGGCAGGGAATATCCTCAAACCGGAAATCTTTTGACAGCCGGCACACGTGGAGTCGCCCGTTCCTATGGAATTCCACCTCCGCTCCCCCCTGGCAGGGAACGCCATGAACCAGAGTATTTTCCGATAGAAGGCAGCGCCATAAGTAGCCATCCTCGTGAAAACCTATTACGGTGCCCGTAGGAAAACATACGCCCTGAATGACAGCAGCCGTAGAGAGTTCACAGATTTTCAGGAGTCCGGTATCAGAAAACGTGATCCGGGTCTCCTCTTTACATGGAATTTCCCGCTGCATAACCCTATTTCTTGACAAAGACTTGTATTTGACAAAAATTTATAGCATAAGGTACAAAAGTTAACAGATTCTTATGCGCAGCAAAAGCCTGATGAAAAAAAAGACCTTACCCCTTCCATCTCTCCATATCATAGCCTACTCGGATTCTGACCCCATCGTGGAGCGAAGACCGTTGTGGGGAGATTACTGGTTAAAGGAGTATCTGACCGGCGAATTCAAAAAATTAAATTATCCCTTAACCCGGATGAGCCCGGGGGTGTTACTACACCTCTTTGGAAAACCTCTTGAATCCTTACCGAAGGGCATCCATAAAATCCTCTGGCACCACAGCCATCCCGACTGGATCACTCCCCAAATTCTTTCTCAATACCACAAAATATATTGCGTCTCCAGACCTTTTATAGGCAAATTAAAACAAATGGGATTTGAGGCGGAATGGTTGATGATTCCCACCCAGGCCCGGCCTGTCCGATGTCCCAAGATATACGACATTGTCTTTGTCGGCAACGCACGCCGGGACGGCGCCAGGCGGGCCATTCAAGAGCTTGCCGATAGCCCCTACCATATCAAGGTCTGGGGAACAGGTTGGAATAGTCTTATCCCTGATAAGTGGCTGGCCGGCAGCTATTATGCAAACCAGGAGATTAATAAACTGTATGCGGCCGCAAAGATAGTGGTAAACGACCACCATGAAGACATGCGCCGTGAAGGCTTCATAAATCCGCGCATCCTGGATGTGCTGGCCAGCGGCAGTCTGGTTATTTCAGACTACGTCACCGGGATGGAGGATATATTCGAAGATTCCATCCCTGTTTACCGCTCCCCGGATGAGCTAAGGTCATTGGTAAAAAAATATCTATGCGATAATGCGGCCCGAAAGAAATTGATAGAAAAAGGCCGGCAAATAGCTGTAAAATTTTCTTATAGCAAGGCCGCAGTACCTATTGTCAAACACATAGAAGATAATGTACTATCCGAAGTACAGGGAATCCGCATAAAGGGCAGTTGATATATGGATATTACAGTTGGTGAACTGGTTGTTCGCTATTTGCAAAAACTGGGTGTCACGCATGTATTCGGAATCCCGGGAGCCCATATCCTGCCCGTATTTGATAAACTCTATGACTCCGATATCAAGACCATATTGACGAAACATGAGCAGGGCGCAGCTTTTATGGCCAGCGGTTATGCGCGGTGCTCGGGCAAAATAGGCGTCTGTATCGCCACCACCGGCCCCGGAGCCACAAATCTGGTAACCGGGATAGCCAACGCCTTCATGAACGGCACGCCTGTCCTGGCTATTACCGGAGAGACCCCCACCTATTCATTCGGCAAAGGGGCCTTACAGGAAAGTTCAGGCGAAGGCACTGCCGTTAATCAAAATTATATATTTAGAGGAGTCACAAAATATCATAAGCTCGTCCAGCGAATCGACTACTTACCGCATGTCTTGAGATCCGCTACCAGCGCCCTTTATGCTGCTGTACCCGGCCCGGTCCTGTTGAGCTTTCCTTACAACGTCCTTCGTGAAAAGGTAGATGCCGATATCCTCGAAGATATAGAAACCGGCAAAAGCAGGAGTTCGGCCGAAGACTGTGCCATTCCCTTAGAGGGCATATTGGATTTGGTGAGGAAGGCAGAATACCCCGTTGTTATCGCCGGTTACGGCGGTGTGTCTTCCCTGGCCGAAGGAGAAATATCTAATTTTTGTGCCCGGCTAAACATTCCCGTCACTACCAGCCTCAAGGCGCGGGGGGTCATTTCAGAGACTAACGATTTATCTTTGGGCGTCCTGGGCATCACGTCTAAAGAATTGGCTTATCGTTATCTAACCGAGAAAGCTGACCTTCTTATCTTTCTTGGGGTCAGTTTCGGAGAAAGGACGAGCTACAACTGGAAGCCTGCTCTATTAAACGGGAAGAAGATTATCCAGGTGGACATCAATCCAGCCCAACTGGAAAAAACCTTTGAAGCCGATCTGGCTATTTGCTGCGACATAAAGAAAGTGTTAAATAAATTGGAAGAAGCCCTTAAGGCCAACCCCATAGAACCTAAGGATACCTCTTATCTCCCCTATTACCGGGACCAATACAGCCACTCTACGCTGAATGATGAGGATTTTTCATTGATCAGCTACTTCCTTGCCGGACTCCACGAACATCTGAACGGTAATGCTGTTATCTTTGACGATAACATAATATACATGCAGCATTACGTTAACCTTACAAAAAACCGGTGTTACTTCCCAAATTCAGGCATTTCATCTCTAGGGCACGCGGTCCCGGCGGCTATAGGAGCCAAACTCAGCGCCTCCAAACCAACCCTCGCCATTCTGGGTGACGGCGGATTCCAGATGTGTTGCATGGAGCTTATGACCGCGGTTAATTATCAGATACCGGTCACAGTCATTCTTCTTAATAACTCATCTCTGGGCCTGGTCAGGAAAAATCAATACTATAACTATAACGGCCGGTACATAGCCTGTGACTTCATAAATCCTGATTATGCCTGCCTGGCCAGGGCCTTCGGCATTAATTACGGACGTGTGGCCTCAAACAGTGAGGCCGATATGGTCATTGAACAGACAGATTTTCTAAATGGAATTAACCTCATCGAAGTCATGATGAACAAGGATGGATTCCCTACGTACTCGTCGGGAAGATAGACGGCAGTATACAAAAACAATTCATGGAATCGATTTTGTCTCAAAAAACTCTTTTTAAGAATATAAATATCCTTTTTAAGGAAAAGGCCGGCGATATGGCTGTTTCGGCCCTTGCGGATAAATTTTGTTCGATGACCGATGGACTGAATAGTAACAGCGGGGTTTGCCGGAACATACGACCAATCGCCACCGTCTATGAAGGGGCCTTGCTCGCCTTTGAGACATACATGGCGGAGACCGGATTTAAACCAAGTCTATTAACCTTACATAAAGATATATTTCGGGAACTGGAAAATTTACTGGCCCTGCAAAAAACCGTTGAACGCCACTCGTTTCTGGTCGTCATCCCCGTAGCCGACCGGCCTGTTATGCTCAAAAATTGTCTGGAGAGTATATTGCGGCAGTGCGCCGATTTCGGCTATGGAGGGAAAACAGTTGACAATATAACCGGAACGCAGGCCTATGCCAAGATCAGCGCGCTGATTATCGACGACAGCAAAGATAGGGCAAATATCAATGCCCACAAGGCCATGGCCGGGGATATAACCAGGGCCGGGCTCCGCACACATTATATAGGCCTTGCCGAGCAATCCGGCGTGGTAAGCGAAATTCCGGAGGGTCTCCGGAAAGACTTAAAACATATCATAGGCGACTGCGCTGAAGGCGTACGGCCGCACAAAGGGGCCTCTGTCACCCGAAACATAGCCTACTTGTGGATAAACAGGCATCTGAAAACCCATCCGGAAAAGACCCTGGTTTATTTTATCGATAGTGACGAAGAATTTGCCGTCAAAGTGGGGACAGAAAAAGGCTCTGCCGATATAGACCTGATTAACTATTTTTACTGGCTGGACAAATTATTCAGCTCCGCGGACATAGAAATTCTTACCGGCAAGGTGGTAGGCGACCCGCCTGTCTCGCCTGCGATCATGATTAATACCTTCCTGGATGATGTGCTTCTGTTCTTCAAACAGATATCCGGTTGCAGCGCCGATGATCCCTGTATTTTTCACGGCACGCCGGCGTCCAGGCACAGCCCGGCACATTATAATGATCTGGTTAAAATGTTCGGATATAACTCCCCGGGGCAGGCCTGTCCTTACCCCTGCCCTATTAAAGGTAAACACACCTTTAGCGATGCCTTCAAAGAGTTTTCAGAAAAGATAAACGGCTTTTTCTACGGCTTACACCCGACGCGGGAGACCATTTATTATTACAATGGAGGTCCGCTGGATATAGCGCCGGCCAGAACCGTCTATACCGGAAATTTTGTCTTAAGGCCGGCGGCATTGAGATATGTTATCCCCTACGCCGATCTGAAACTGAGAATGGCCGGCCCGGCCCTGGGTAGATTACTTAAGGCCAGAATAGGTAAAAGATTCGTCTCGGCCAACCTGCCCTTGCTGCATAAACGGACCTTAGCCGCCAACTATCAGGGAGAATTCAGGCCCGGCATTAATAATCAGGACAGAGGGGTGAACCTGACAGACGAATCTATCCGGCAGTTCTGGGGCGATATCCTCCTCTTTTCAGTAGAGGAGCTGGCAAAACACGGCTATCCCGATACGCAATTGAGACTGGAATCTCTGGCTAATGTCGTAAATAAAACAAAAGAAAAAATGTGGCGCTTATATACACAAAATAACGAGGCTATTTCGGAAAAGATGGCGCTACTCAAAGATTATCTGACAAATCCCGAATACTGGTGGAACCGTTCTGAGGACCTAAAGGAGGCAGTCGGTCATTATAAGGCCTTCTGCTCCGATGTAGAGTTTAATTTTGGGATACAATCAAAGGGCTGGCAGGAATTAAAGAATACTTTTGTCCGCCGCGACTTTTTCTCCCGCATCGCAAAAGCCCTCTATGACTTTTATGAAGATGAACGCCTCTGGCATGAAGTCCTTGACGGGGACGGTGTGGATGACTCAGCAGAAGAAAAACCGGGCAGTCTTTTAGTTACCGACTCCTCTGTATCAGGCGGCCTCTAATCATCTCATAAAAATTGTTTACGCACTCATCGATCTTACGGAAGCATATTTGATATTCCCTCAGGCTTCCTCCATAAGGGTCTGGGATCAAGTCCCCGTCTCCCTCGTGGTCCGGCGCAAACCGGATAAGATTAAAAGTCTTATCCTTCATCCAGATATCCAGAGATAGAACGTGTTCGATGTGCAGCGGCTCCATGGCCAATATCATATCGGCCTTGTGAGCCATATCCGTGGTGAGCCTTTGCGCCCTGTGGCCGCTCAGATCAATCCCGGCGTCTCTGGCGACCATGATGCTGTTTTCCGTGGCCAAATTTCCTTCCCTGGCATGACTCCCGGCTGAAAAGACGCGAATATCCGCCTCCACAGGAACCATCTTCTTAAGAATGGCCTCAGCCATGGGACTGCGGCAAATATTCCCGGTACATACAAACAAAACGCCTTTGATTATCGGCGATACCTGTGCAAGATCAACCCGGCCTGGCATGGTCATCCTTTTAGACAATCCTCATTATCCGCTGACCTCACGGCAAACGTGAATAGGATTTATGTAGCACGCCTCTACCTAAATTACAATACCGACGCCGACCGGAGTTCCTTAAAAAATCTGAAAACTCCAGCCAGAAAACCTAGGGTTTCCTGAGTGTTAGGGAACCCCTATTGTTTCTGAGCGAAACTTGCTGGAGCAGCGGGGCACCCATCGAAGGCGAGCAGGAAGGGGAAGGCCAGCCCTTTAGTGGCTGGAAGGGGCAAGCGTTCCCCACCTGAGAGCCTCGAAAGGGTCGCTGCGCAAGCCGTGAAGCGAAGAGACGAGGGGTTCGCTTAAAAATGCAAAATTATCATTAAGATCACATTATATGAGAAAGCATCTCTAAAAATTCAGGAAGCTCCGGCGGAAACATGTTGACATCGGGGCGTTCTTCTGCCATGCTCGCTTGCAGGATATCCGCCTATGCTGGATTTTCAACACGGATAAAAAATGGATTACAAGGAGGAAACAATGGCCGGTCTTTTTGACAAGATTAAAAAAGATCTGAAGAAAGGCATCGAAGAAGGCATTGCCGTGGTAAAGGAAGGGGCGGTTGTCGTATCGCAAAAAGTGGGCGAACTCACCGCCGAGGGCAAGAGGCAATATAAGATGTTTGATCTGAAGACGAAGATTCAAAGCTATATGACCGAGCTTGGCGGAAGAACATACGAGGTTCTGAACGACAAGAAAAGTCCGGCCGCGGACAGCAAAGTGAAAAGCGCTGTTGCCAGGATAAAGAAACTTGAAGAGCAATTGCGCAGGCTCGAAGGGAATAAAGAGAAAAAAGCCGCTCCTAAAAAGAAGGCCGCCGCTAAGGCAAAAGCAGCCCCGAAAAAAGCCGCGAAACCGGCTGCAAAGAAAACAGCAAAAAAAACCACTAAGAAGACTCCAGCTAAGGGCAAGGCCTCAGCCACAGCAAAGAAAAAGTAAATACTCGTTTCTACCTCATATATTATACCCGTCAAAATTCTATATTACCCTTCCCCTTGAGAGAGGGGGAGGGTAATTTTTTGGCCTATTATTCTGCCGGCCCTTCACCAAGCCTCCGGATAATAAATTGCCAATATTATGTCGACTCGACATAATATTGATATTTTCAACAAAAAGTAGATTTTCCCCAATTGAGAAGCCAATATCGTTCTTTGTCTTATCAACCCTATCTCTCTAATATTTAAATAGATTTTTTCTTATTGTGTTATTCAGCCAATTCTTATACGATTATTCCTAACCGCAGGTCTCGACGAAAAAAGTCGAGTCGATATAATTTATAATGTTAGGCCACATTGTAGACACAACGGGGACACGCAATGCATAAGAAGCCGACAGGAACCCCTTATCACTTCTCCGTCACGGTAGGGACAGGCGGACCGCCACAAGAAATGGCTAAGAACGACTTGCAGTTACCCCAGGACAAGGCAGGTATCGAGCGCCTTGTGGCAACCCAGTTCGCCGCCGATGCGCGCGACTACGACCTTCCGGCCAAGATCCTTGCTCAACCCGTTCAGAATGAAGAAAACGATATCGATTTCACTGTTGAAACCAACCTCGGACCAATGGGACTAGAACTGGTTGAGTATGCGCCGGTCGGAAAGCGTGGCTTTGCCGGCCCAAAGCCAACCGACTTCAGCCCCGTTGAGCGCGGACGCCAAGTAATAGGTCTAATTGCGAAGAAGAATAAAAAGTATCGTCACTATAAGAAATTCCCGCACCTGATGTTGCTGATCTATGTAACAGATAACGCTTGGGCACTCGACCACTTCACACTTCGCGTCATTCAGTTCCTCGCGCGAACCGCGAACACTGTTTTTGACTTCATCACCTATTACAAACCTATGGTAAATACGTCTGGGATTGTGTATCGACTCTACCCCGTCACAGATTCGGAATATGAGGAACTGGGGCAACTCCGTGTTCCATCCGATTGCAGGCGCATTCTTTAGTCGATCGGCCATGCGGAGCTCCGTGGCCGTGTGGCCTAACCCGGCAATGAACCGGACCTGCACGAAAAAGCGCGCAGGCCGGTTATTTTGAACGTTCTACGTAAATATAAATTGAATACACACACCCCAATATAAGCCCGAAGTGCTAATACTGATCAAAGGAGATACCAGTGCAAGACTATGAAAGAAAGGCAGTACCTGAAGTTGTTGAAGAAATAAACAGGAGATATTTTCTTCCCGACATTCAGCGCAATTTTGTCTGGAAACCTGAACAAGTTTACACGCTCTTTGATTCAATCATGCGCGATTATCCGATTAGCACATTTTTATTTTGGAAGCAAAGCGGGGCATTTCTGAGAAAAGAAAAAATCAAGAAACTCGAATTTGTTAAAACAAGCAAGGAGCAAAACAAAGAAAATACCGAGATAAGTTCCGCAAAGGAATATTTTCTTGTCTTGGATGGCCAACAGCGGCTTACGACTTTTTATCTTATTCTCAAGGGCAACTACATAATCCGGAATAATCCATATGACCTCTATTTTAATGTCCTGAGCGGAGAGGAGGAGCAAGAGGACGGCATTCTTTTTGAGTTTAAATTCTTCAATAGCAACAAAGGAGTGGACTTTATTGAAGATAACGGCGAGAAGAAACTCTGGTATAAGGTCAAGGATATTTATGATTTGAACATCTCGCAGATTTTTAGTGAGCTGACTACAATCTCAAAGAAAATAAAGGACAGTTATGCCTTAGACCTTTCAGATAGCCAAAAGAACAATATCGCCCGCCTTTGTCAATATTTGAAGGCAGAGAAGATTATCTACTACTATCCAGAAGTAGAGCAGAATTACGATAAAGTCTTGGATATTTTCGTGAGAACAAACTCGGGCGGTACACAGCTATCATATTCAGATCTTCTGTTCTCAACAATCAAGTCAAAATGGTCAGATGCGCGAGAAAAGTTTGACGCGTTATTAACGGGTATAAACGCCAATGACAGATATAAATTCTCTAATGACTTTGTGCTGAAGACAGCTCTGGTCATGTATGCAAAAAGCAACGAGGAAGTAAGGTATAAAACTAAGAACTTCAAATCGACTCTGATAGACAATTTGAAAACAGATTGGAAATCAATTGAAAAAGCTATCACGCTCTGTGTCGATCTGCTGCAGGACAAAATATTTCTTACCAGTTATAAAACCATACCAAGTAATAATGCAATAATCCCTATTATTTATTGGATATTCAAAAATGGCCGCAAGGGCTTCGGCCATGCGGCTAATTGCATCTCAGACACTGAGATAACCCAAATGCGTCTCTGGCTTACTAAAGCTCTGTTGTCGGGTATCTTCGGCGGCCAAGCAGATACAATCTTATATAAATGCAAGGAAACAATGGATAGCAAAAAAGCCAAATTGTTTCCATCCGAAGAACTTGAAAAGAAGATTAATGCTGAAACAAAGAAGAGTATGAAATTAGACTCCGATATTCTGGATAACGTCAAATATTCCTCGTCGGATAGTTACTTAGTCCTCTCAATTTGCTATGGCGGCTCGATTAACTTTCAGCCCCGAATGAAAGGAAATCTACCTGAACAAGATCATATTTTTTCGCAGTCTGAATTAGGCAAAGCAAAAATCCCAGAAAATAAGATCAATAGTATTTTCAATCTCAGATACATAGGCAGCAGCGAAAATAAAATTAAGTCAAAGACTCCGTTTGCCGAATGGATAAAATCTCTCGGCGGCAACGAAGATGAATTGAAAAAACATCTCATTCCAAAAGGCAACTGGAATGTGAATAATTACGATGAGTTCTTGGTCGCGAGGAAGAAGCTTATTGAAGGCCGTTTTCAATACTGACCAATAAGACCGGAGACCGGGACGTTGTTGAAAAATATCACTTATTATCCAGATAATAATGGTGGGCAAAGCCCACCCTACGGGGTTATATGTAACCCTCTTCCCTGAGTTGTTCCCGGGACGGAATGCCGGCCCGGCCTCCCAGCTTAAGGCTGACCATGGCCGCGGCCCAAGCGGCAAGATCAAGACCTTTGTGGGCATCCCATCCCTGAATCAGGCCGTAAATAAACCCCGCGTAAAAATTAACAGGGTGAGTCCTGCTAATATGTTGACACCTTAGCGGAAGCACCGGCCGAAGGCAAGGACGGAATCCTGATCCGCGGCGGACAGGAAGACCGTCTGAAGGCCGAGCTGTTGCGTCTTTTTTATTGCTTTTTATTCTGAAAAAGGCTTTAAGTTGCCATCATTTTTAAGGTGTTAGATTATGATAAGCGTAGAAAATATTTCAAAAAGTTACGGCAGTTACGTCCTTTTTGAAGAGGCCGGCTTCAAGATAAACCCTAAAGAGAAGGTCGGCCTTGTCGGACGAAACGGCCACGGGAAAACAACTCTATTCAGGCTGATAAAAAAGGAAGAACTTCCCGATTCCGGCGCCATAATTATACCCAGGCTCTACCGTATCGGCTGCGTTGAACAGCATATCAACTTTACTGAAGATACCGTTCTTAAAGAAGGCATGCGGGGTCTTGTAGAAGATGAAAAAGAGCATTTCTGGAAAGTTGAAAAAATCCTGGCCGGACTCGGATTTTCCTTAACCAACTTAAAACTGAATCCCCTTGAGCTTTCCGGAGGATTCCAGGTGCGCCTCAATCTCGCCAAGGTGCTTGTATCCCGACCGGATCTTTTGCTCTTAGACGAGCCCACAAACTATCTCGATATAACCTCGATACGCTGGGTTGAACGCTTTCTTGCCGGCTGGCCGGGGGAGATCATGCTTATCACCCACGACAGGGGGTTTATGGATAAAATAGTAACCCATACCCTCGGAATACATCGTAAAAAAATCCGGAAAATTACCGGAGACACAGAGAAATATTACACTCAGATCGCACAGGACGAGGAAATATACGAAAAAACACGCGTCAACGATGAAAAGCGCAGGAAAGAGATCGAGCTTTTTATAAGCCGGTTCAGGGCAAAGGCAAGGCTCGCGAATATGGTGCAATCGAGGGTAAAGACCTTAAACAAAACCGAGAAAAAGGATAAATTGGAAAGGATCAAAACCCTTGACTTCTCCTTCAGGAGCGCCCCTTACCGCGGAAAGCGCATTCTTAGCACAAGCAATATATCCTTCTCATATGATCAAAATACAACCCTTATCAAGGAGTTCGATATCACCATCGGAGCCCGTGACAGGGTCTGCGTTATCGGGAAAAACGGAAAGGGTAAAACAACTCTTCTAAAAATTCTTGCCGGCGCCCTTCCTCCCCAAAGCGGACAGGTCGATTATAATCCGGCTTCGCTAAAAGGTTTTTTTGAACAAACCAATGTAAACCACCTTATAGACAGCCGAACGATAGAAGAAGAAATTCTCTATGCCCACCATGATATCGACAGACAGACTGCAAGAAACGTTTGCGGAGTCATGATGTTCGAAGGAGATTCCGCCTTAAAGAAAATCGGAGTCTTATCGGGCGGCGAAAAGAGCAGGGTGCTTCTGGGTAAACTCCTTGCGACCCCTGTCAATCTGCTTCTTCTTGATGAACCGACAAACCATCTTGACATGGACTCATGCGATGCCCTGCTTGCGGCCCTTGATAGTTTTGAAGGCGCAGTAGTAATGGTAACCCACAATGAGATGTTTCTCCATGCCCTTGCCGAACGTCTGATTGTATTCCAGGACGAAAATGCGCATGTTTTCGAAGGAACCTACCAGCAGTTCCTTGAGAAGGAAGGATGGAAAGAAGAAAAAGACCTTGTAAAAAACATTCCTGCCTCTGACGACAGCCTTGAACCGGGCTCAAAATTAAACAAGAAGGGGCTTCGCCGTCTTCGCTCCGAAATAATCACGGAAAAGTCCAAGACATTAAAACCGCTCGAGCAAAGAATCGCGAAAATAGAAAACAAAATCGAGGCCCTCGAAAAAGAGCTTACTGAATACACTGAAGCCATGCAGAGGGCATCGGAAGAAAATACCGGCGAGAAAATTGTTGAACTTTCACAGGCTATTTACGCCTCCCAGACATCAATAGACAGGCTTTTTGACGAACTGGAAACTCATTCGGAAGAATTAAATGAAAAAAGCGCACTTTTTGAAAACAGGCTGAAACAGCTTGAAATACCCGAAGGCGAAAAAGAATAAAAAAGGGGCGGACTAGACAGCCGCCCCCTTTTTATATTTCTGTAGAGGGTTAGAGTATCGGCAGGTACCTGTCTATTTCATACTGACTTACATGGGTGCGGTACATATCCCACTCAATCTTTTTATTTTCTACAAATTTGTCAAAGATATGGTCTCCCAAGGCCCTGCGCACTAACTCACTCTTTTCCATCTCCCGGATAGCCTCGAAGAGATTATCGGGCAGGGAGTTAATGCCCAATTCAGCCCTTCTGGCCGGTGTCATATGATAAACATCCTCTTCTACCGGTTCAGCCAGAGGATACTTCTTTTCTATACCTTCAAGGCCGGCCGCCAGCATCACTGTAAAGGCCAGATACGGGTTACAGCCCGGATCAGGAGCGCGAAACTCAATTCTTGTAGCCTGCTCCTTGCCGGGTTTGTACATGGGCACACGCACCATGGTGGAACGATTGCGGCGGGCCCAGGCAATATAAACCGGGGCCTCATAACCGGGCACCAACCGCTTATAAGAATTCACCCACTGATTGGTTACAGCAATAATCTCCCGCGCGTGCTTGAGCAGTCCCGCGATATAATGTTTGGCCACACTGGACAGGTGATATTGGTCTTTGGCATCATGGAAGGCATTCTTGGATCCCTTGAAAAGGGACTGATGGCAATGCATCCCGCTGCCGTTCATACCAAAGATAGGCTTTGGCATAAAAGTAGCGTAGTAACCCATAGAACGGGCCGTTTCTTTCACCGCAATCCGGTAAGTCATGGTCTTATCGGCCATACGCAGGCCTTCATCGTAACGAAGATCGATCTCATGCTGACTTGGGGCCACTTCATGGTGGCTGTACTCCACCTGGATACCCATCTTCTGCAATGTAAATATGGTTGCCCGGCGGAGATCATTCCCTATGTCAAGCGGGGGTGCGTCGAAATACCCGCCCTGATCAATTATCTTCGGCTCTTTGCCGGATTCAAAGTAGAAGAACTCCAGCTCCGGACCGGCATAAAAGGTATAACCTTTGTCTGCGGCCTGCTTGAGGGCCCGCTTGAAGGCATACCTGGGGTCGCCGGCATAGGGACTGCCGTCCGCCGGCTCCAGTATGTCGCAAAACATCCGGGCCGTAGGCCTATCCTGGGGCCTCCAGGGGATAAACTCAAAGGTGGCAGGATCCGGTTTGGCAATCATGTCACTTTCTTCGATGCGGGCAAAACCTTCGATGGATGACCCATCAAAACCCATTCCCTCCGTTAAGGCCGCTTCCAGTTCTGACGGCGCAATAGCAAAGCTCTTGAGTATTCCAAGCACGTCAGTAAACCATATCTGAATAAAACTGACATCCTTGTCCTTCACGATGCGCAAGACATCTTCTGCCGTTTGACATTTTTCGCAGGGCATTACTAATCCTCCTTATTTTTAATAATCAAAATTTGTTACGGGCTATTCAGCAAGGATAATGCCACAACAAGGCGCTGACAAAATAATTAGCAAATTCAAGGTATTAAGAAAATAATCGAGATGGTTGGCACGCATATATTATTTACATTTTTGTAAGAATAGGCCATATTGTTCGACAAAATTGTAAACATTTTACGCACGGGGCCATCGCAAGGGATACGTCTTTATGCCTCTTCAGCCAGAAAAATGGCCTCGGCGATCTCCCGCATAGTCTTCCGGGTATTCATGCTCCGTCTCTGTATCCAGCGGTAAGCCTCTTCACCGGATATGCCCCGCTTTTTTATCAATATGTCTTTAGCCCTTTCGATAAGTTTTCTGGCCTCCAACTCCTCCTGAATCACCCTGGTGCGGACCATCAACTCAGTATTTTCAATGGCAATAGCCGCTTCATTAGCCACGGTGATCAAGACCTTCTTGTCGATCTCGGAAAAATGATGGGGATAAGGCGTATAACAGTTGACAACCCCGATAACGCGGCCCTTGACGGCCATGGGGACACTCAGCATAGATACCAAATTTTCGTTTCTGGCCAGTTCTTTTTCTTTAAAATCCTCTTCTTCCTGGACGTTATAGACGGCACGTGGCGTATTGGTTGCCGCTACTTTCCCGACAATCCCTTCGCCAAGTTTCAGGCTGCGCTCTTTCAAGTATTCCCGGCTAATACTCTGAGTGGCGCGCAGTCTTAATGTCTTGTCCTTTTCATCAAGGAGCCAGAGGGAACAAACCTTGGAGTGCATAGCTTCAGCGGTTACCGTAACAATCAGGCGCAAGATATCCTCTATGTATCTATCAGAGGTAATAGCGCTGCTGATCTCGGTAAGGGCCTCGATCTGCTTTTCAAAAGAGGACCTGGATTGATCACCTGACATAAAAAGAAATATAGCTGCCGGGACCGAAATCCGTCAAGAGAAAAAGAGCCCATACTTCAAAAGGCTCAAAGCTCAAGACGTCACTCGTCACTCGTCACTGGTCATTAGTCATTGGTTAAGTTGAAAGGGTGGATCTCTTTTACCACTGACAAATGACTATTGACTAATGACATTCACTGTGGTCATTTATATCTGATTTGATCCGCCTGCAGCTCACGCCAAGGCGTATCTCCGAGATGATTTTACCATTTGAAATTATTGATGATCCCTGGTAGCGGGATTAGATGAAGTTACCTTAACAGAGGGTAATTTTACAGGGTAACTTATACGGAAATAAGCGACCCCCAGGTCTCTTTTATTACATCCTTAAGGGAGTAGAGCCCTTCTTCTACGCCTGTAACATAATCCTCGGTTAACTCCAGATCCTTAAGCAACGAAACGGGCCATGTCCGGCTGTCATCAGGTTCCTCTCCCATGCCTGCCCGGTGCGTCAAAATGTCCGCCAGTTGCACTATACCGGCAGCCGGGAGGAAGGTCTTTTGTTCATACGGGTGGTGATGGCAAGACATAGTCTGGATAAAAGCCTCCGGAAACTGCCACTTTTCCGCTAACCATCGCCCCATAAGGGTATGCTTAAGTCCATACCTTTCTTCAGCTTCCAGCATGGAACAATTTTCCCGGTCTTTGATATCCAGTATGGCCTTGAATTCCTCCGGGAAATAGGCACAAAGCGCTACCCTGCCTATATCATGCACAATGCCGCAGGTGAATAAAGACTCGGGGTCAATATTAGCGGTAATACGCGCAATCATGCGCGATACAATGCCCACTCCAATGGAATGTAGCCAGAATCCATCCACGCTAAACCCCGGAAACCTTGTTTTGGTCTTAAAAAAATTCATTAAGGCCACACTCATAGCCAGATTCTTAACTTCGGTAAATCCGATGGCTACTACCGCCCGGCTGATTGTGGTCACCTGCATGCGCAGACCATAAAAGGCCGAATTGGCCACACTGATGATCTTGGCGCTCAGTGACTGGTCATATTTAATAATATTTTCCAGGTCCCGCGCCGACTTATTCTCATCCTCCAGGATGGAAAAAATCTTCTCAAGGGTAACCGGGATAGTAGGCAGGGTATCGATCGCCCCCACACCCTCGCGAATCTTTTTTACCTTAACATAATCCTTAATGTTATCCACTTGCATACCATATTATCTCCTGTTCCTTTGGTTTCTTTTATTATATCGGCTCCTTTTACAAAAAGGGTTAAGCGCAAAGGGACATAACTGCACGCCATATCGACCCGTCGAGATTATGGATATATTTAAGGCAGGCTTACGGCAGAGCCCGGATTTGGATGCAATGAACCAGGGCTAACACCCTCGTTCCCGGCAGATATTGCCGCAGTCTCCCTTAGAATTTCATAAGCCATCTGGTATGTTGATAATGCCGCCTGGCTTTTACTGTTATCTAAAAGAAACGGAACCATTCTGTTTACCGATCTCTCAATCTCCGGATCATATTGCACAAAACCAAGATCGGTCAGATGGATATCCAGATATTTTTCAGTGACCGTCCGCACTACTTTAGAGGCCTCGCGGTCTTTGTCCTTTTTTACCATATTAGCCACGATCTTGACATCGAAGCTGTCTGTTATCCGACAAAGTCTTATGTAGTTTTCTTCGCTAACCTCCCGGACTATATGTTTCAACTCGCTCATGGAACTTATCTTTTCCCCTCCGGAGCCGCCGGCAAACCTGGTTATCAGAGACGAAAGCGCCTCGTTTTGGGAGAATTCCCGCGATAACCGCCTTAGAAGGCTGCTTTTGATGAAACCATAAACGTTCTGAAGAGAAGTAGCCTGGGGGGTAAATACAGCAATCTTTCCTGTCGCATAAAGGAAGAAATCCAGGACGTTATACGAAGTACCCGCCCCCAGATCAAGAATAACAAAATCAGTAGGCAGGTTATTTAGCTGGTTAAGCAGTCTCATCTTCTGTGTATATTTAGGATTGGCAAGGCTCAGCATGTCATCAGCCCCACAGATCAGTTTCAGATTTTCGTGAGGCGTATCGATGAGGATGTCACTCAATCTATCCACTTTCTTGCTGATAAAATCCTGGAGGGTTACGCTTGGATAACGTATGCCGAGTAAAATGTGAAGATTCGCCCCTCCCAGGTCGGCGTCAACCACTGTTACCTTCCTGCCCAGTTTGGCCAGCCAGATGCTCAGGGCCAGAGTCAGGACGCTTTTGCCCACCCCGCCCTTTCCTCCCCCTATAGCCCACATTTTATGCTGCACCATATTTGATAATCCTGTAACAAGTGACTTTGGGACGGCACAGTAAAAAGCTTCAGTTGCAAGGCGCGCAAATCCTGAGGAATGAGGCGTAGTTATAGTTACGCCGCAGTGACGAAGGATGCCGCGCAACGTAGCAAATGGACTTTTTACTGTGCCGTCATACCCAACAACTCCCGCTATTCACTGATCCCCAGACTATCCCAGAGATCCCAGAGCATATTATGGTCTTTGGCATCGACCGCCAGGAATTTTTCTATATTCTGTAAGTGGAACCGGGTCATCTCTACGAATTGCATGCCCAGCATGACTACATGCCTGGCCTGGCCTGCACGTGTCCCCCACCGGACTTCTCCCAGCAAAAAAAAACGCTGACTCACGAAGGGGATGTTTATCTCTATCTTGATCCGTCTTCCCAGGAGATCGTCTATGCCCAAAGGATTATAAGCCTCCTGGAGATATATGCACATGCCCGCCATGGACAGGTTGCTGACAAACCCATCATACCTGGCCGGAAGGCCGTACTGCACCCATTCAGGATCAACTATAAGAATTTTTATCGGATGATAAATCTCGTGACGCTTCTCGCGACGGCGTTCGGAAGGATCCACCAATTCCTCCAGCGACGGTCGTACCGTTTAATTTGTTATCTTTGTTATTCATCGGATTTCCCCGGCATTATCTTTAAGCATTTTGAGTCACGAAAAAATCGAACGGCTATAAACAAATGGCATGATAAAGCGTCTAATTATTAAATGTCATTGGTCAATAGTCAGTTGTCACTTGTAACAGAAGCTGACGGTTAAATATTTTCCGCAGTTAGCCGATGACCGGTGACTTCACTTGTAATTTCCTGGAAGGCCTTGTGGGGCAAAAATCGTCACTTCAGTGGTACTTTTTTGACACAAAAAAACAAACCACTGGACCGGCCATCTCGATCCCTAACCATAAATATAATAAAATCAGTGAGTTAAATCCTTGAGCGGTTTATGATAAATAATGGCACATATTTTGCTTATTCAATAGCTTGACAGTCGTTATATAAGATGTTATCTTTTTGACACACATTTTTTATAAGGAGGTGGAGAGATGAATTGCTTGAAGAAACCATATAAGCCGACACAGCAGGCAATATGTATGAATTGTAAACGAAGATGCGAGCGGGCGGGCCGCCAGATGAAGAAGTGAATCTACGGTAATGCACCCGTTTAAGTCGGGCATCTCCGACGGGACTGAGGCTTGCAGAGATATACCTTGGTCTTGCAGGTGGTTTATTTGAAATTATCCGGAGATGTTCATGCAGCGGTCGGATCCTGCCGAATATATAGTAAAGGAGTCAGCAACTCAGCAATACGGTATAACCTATGAACAAACAGGAGATTGTCAGGATATTGCTTTTGAGCCCGTTATACCTGCAAATGCCGGTAAAGGAACGGATGAGGCTGGTCATGGAGATGGTGCGTCGATACGCGCCCTCGGAACGCTAAAACCCATAAAAAGGCTTCTTCCTTCCTTTCCCTCCTTATATCATTGCCTTCCCATACGAATATCATCCGAACATCTTAATCCCTTGGGACCGCGAGCATTCGATCCACTGCTTTTTGGGCCAGGACACGAACTTGTTCCGGCACGTGAACCACATTCTTAAGCTCAGAAAGCGCCGCAATAACATCCCCAAGACGGGTAAGCTTCATGTGTTCACAGACCATCTTATCCGAAGCCGGATAAAATCTTTTCATAGGATTTTGCCTCTGTAACGGATAAAGAAGCCCAACTTCGGTGCCGATAACGAACTCTTCAGCCTTTGATTCGCGCACAAAAGCAAGCATGCCCGTCGTGCTGCGTACGGCATCAGCCAGGTCAATAACCTCCGGACGGCACTCGGGATGGGCCAGAAATAATGCCTTCGGATGCCCTGCCTTAGCCTTCAACACATCCTCCACGCCTAAATTTTCATGTATCGGACAGTACCCCTCCCAGTATATTATCTTCTTGTCTGTATGCCGCTGGGTATATTGAGCCAAGTTTTGATCCGGGGTCATTAAGACTACGCCGGCATCCGTCAAAGAATTGACTACTTTTATGGCATTAGCCGAGGTACAGCAGATGTCACTCTCGGCCTTGACCTCGGCCGTGGAGTTTACATAAGTAACCACCGGAACCCCGGGAAGAGATAACCTCCTGGCGCGTAGCGCAGCCGCATCGATCATATCCGCCATCTCACACCCCGCATCCGGCCGGGGCAAAATAACAGTCTTATCCGGACAAAGGATAGCTGCGGTCTCGGCCATGAAACGCACCCCACAAAAGACGATCACTTTGGCGTCGGTTTTGGCCGCTCTGACACTCAGATCCAGAGAATCTCCGGTCAGATCGGCAACATCCTGGATTTCAGGAAGCTGGTAATTATGCGCCAGAAGTATGGCGTTTTTTTCTTTAAGGAGTCTGCGGACTTCCGCCTGTAGTTTTTCCAGAGACATCTTTAATACCTTTCGTTGCTTCCACACCCTGTCTTGGGTATTATCTATCTATAACCTCTGTCCCCTTTGGAGGGGAAAAGGCAAAAATGTGGTCATCCAGGGGGCCGTTTATACGCTGCCCTTTTAGATGAAGGAGAGTAGTATTGCTGAAATGGTCTTTGGAGAGTATGCTATCTATAAGGAATGTATCTTTTTTAATCCACAATTTTATCTCACTCACCTGCGGGTGGGTGTAACGCGGCAGGAGCGTCAGGATATAAAAATCCCCCCTGGCCTTCTTACTCTCCGGAGCCATAACAGTAACAAAATCTTTCTTAAAATCCCCCCGCCCTAAAAAGAAATCCATGGTTAGCTGCGATTGCAGGTACGCCTGGGCATCAAACCTATAGGCACGTTTTTCTGCGGTGATATAAATCCACACCGTCTTTCCGTCGGTTACTATCTCCTGTTTATCAGGCCTTAAGTAATCCCATCGCATACACCCCGGTTTTTTAAAGTAAACCCTGCCTTCCGCAAGACGCCGCTGATTGAGGGCCGTCAGCCTGGTCTCCTGTTCAAAATCAGCCTCTATACACTGAATGGTGTTATAGCGCTCCTGTAAGCGCGCCACTATGTTATCAACGGTCAGGGGCTTCGCAAATGCCTCCCCGGCGCTAAGGGCCAGAACAAAGAACGAGACAAGGGCCAAGTGTGCCCTCCGGCCGTGTGTCTTCCTGTAAAACCAGAAAGAATACATGCTAACCCAGGTTGTGTACAAGGACCTCACGTGGTTTGCTCCCATCTGCCGGGCCAACGATACCTTCTCTTTCCATGGTCTCGATCATGCGCGCCGCCCGGTTGTAACCCACCCGCAGACGCCGCTGGATCATGGAGATAGAGGCCTGCCTGGTCTCCAGTACCAACTGCACCGCCTCTTCATATTTTTCATCGTAGTCGGCGCCGTCTTCCGTTTCCTCTTCCGTTTCTTCTACCTTCAATATTGTTTCGTCATAGGCCGGCTCCTTCTGCCCTTTCAGGAAGTCAACCACCCGCATGATCTCCGCTTCGGATATATAGGCCCCGTGAATACGCTGCAATTTAGCCGTACCTGGGGGGAGAAAGAGCATATCACCGGCGCCCAGTAGATTTTCAGCCCCGCCGGTATCCAGAATAGTCCGCGAATCTGTCTTGGATGATACCTGGAAGGAAATGCGCGTCGGGAAATTGGCCTTGATCACACCGGTCAGGACATCCACCGAAGGACGTTGAGTGGCCACCAGCAGGTGAATACCCGCGGCCCGGGCCATCTGGGCCAGACGGGTTATATGTTCTTCCACCTCGTGGGAGGAAACAAGCATAAGGTCGGCCAATTCATCAATTACAATAATGATGTAAGGAAGAGGGTTGTCATTATTATGGTTGTACTTATCAATGTTCTTGGCCTTTTTCTCTTCGAGCAGTATGTACCGGCGTTCCATCTCGGCTACCGCCCAGCCCAAGGCTTTTGTAGCCTTCTTCGGCTCGGTAACTACCGGGTGCAGGAGGTGCGGTATATCCCCGTAGGCCGAAAGCTCAATCCGTTTGGGATCGATCATCAGGAAACGCACCTGGTCCGGAGTGGATTTAAAAAGGATGCTGCAGATGGTGGCATTAAGAAATACGCTCTTTCCCGCGCCGGTGGCCCCGGCGATCAGAAGGTGGGGCATTTTAGCCAGGTCGGTCACTACCGGCTGGCCGACGATATCCTTGCCCAGGGCCATAGTCAATTTCGATGCGGCGCCGGAAAAGACCTCACTTCCCAAGATTTCCCCCAGGTAAACCGATTCCCTGTAGGTATTGGGGATCTCAATCCCTATAACCGATTTCCCCGGTATCGGGGCAACAATCCGTATATTCCCGGCCCGCAGGGCCAGGGCCAGATCATCGGCCAATGAGGTAACCCGGTTGATCTTCACACCGGCAGCCGGCTCGAATTCATACATGGTGATGACCGGCCCCGGACATATCTCCGTCACCTTACCGGCAACGCCAAAATCGGCCAGCCTGTTCTCCAGTAGCCGGGCATTGGCCAGGAGACTCTCCTTGTTTCTTTCCCGCTCTTCTTTAAGCGGGACATCGAGCAGGGAAAGGGGCGGCAGCTTGAAATCACCGGCCAAGCGCATAAACGGCAGCTCTTCCTGGACCGGAGGCAAGACTATCTCAGTCTTCTCACTGTGTACAGGCTCCGCGATGCGCGGCGCCTCCTTTTTTTCACCCGGTTTAGCGGGTTCTGCCTTTCTGGCCCTGTTTGCTGATTTCAGTTTCCCGGTCAATACCTCCATTTTATCCCTTGTCCTATGCCATAAAAGATAGACGGAGAGACCGGTAGCCATCATAAGAGACAGGATAAAAAAGGTGACCGATACCAGGTAGGCCCCAAACTTGTTTAATTTCATGGTAAAAGCCCGGGCCATCACCTCGCCTACAATACCACCGGCGACATAGGACGTTGAAAAAATAGTTACCCGGCCCGGCCCCCAGATAAGGGAAAAGAGGTTGCACGTGGTGACCAGCAAGAAAAGCCATCCCAACACCAGATAAGCGACCTGCCTGGCTACGACCTCCGGCTTCAGGAGGCGCAAGGCGATGACGACCGGAAGAACCGGCAGCCAGAAAACGGCCAGCCCAAATACGTCAAATAACAGGGCCGCCACATGAGCCCCAACCGTACCGACCCAGTTGCGGGCCTCCCCTGTGTTATATTGGCCAAAGGAGGGATCTTCCGGCGTATAAGATAAAAGGCCGGCCAAGAGGAAAAGCGCCAGGGCAAAGCCGATGACCGCCAGGGCCTCCTGCTTTAAAGATGGTTTAGGGGATGATTCTCCAGGCATATTAATCACATATTACATCCGGTATTCTTTTGCTAAAACTAAATTTTTCAAGGGGTATTGTCAACACAATTCAATGCAGAAGCTAACCATCCAGCCACCAAGGCACGAAGGCACAAAGAGAACATAAACAAGAATCCCACTGCCTTCCTCTTTCCAAGGGTAGAACCTGGAGTTTGTCTTTTTATAGAGAGGGATTTTCAGATGAAAAGCGATTACATTATCCTATACTCTTGGCACCTTAGTGTCTTTGTGGCAACCCGGCGTCAAAGCAGATAATCCGGATGGACATTGGACAGGGCATGGAAGATATTGCCTTTCACTTTCTTGTTTTGCCGGTAAAGTGTCTTCAGCATCTCCCTTATTTCTTTTCTGCGGGAAGACCCCGCGCTCGGACAGGGATTTTTAATCTCCGGCATGGATAGCCTGGCGGCAAACCGTTCCAGTTTTTCTGCATCCACCATGGCCAGGGGGCGTATGACCGCGATCAGTCCGTTAAAAAAAGGCTGGCGCGGCACCATGGTGCTTATCTCGCCACTGTAAAGTATATTGAGAAAAAGTGTTTCAATGAGGTCGTCTTTGTTGTGCCCAAGGGCGACCTTGTTGGCGCCCAATGTATGGGCTATCTCAAAAAGGCGCTTGCGGCGTAATCGGGAACACAAAAAGCAGGGATTCTCCCGATTTTCCCCGCTGTGGGCCATAGGCCCGAAATTTGTCCTTTCCACATAACAGGGCACACTTAGCTGCCGGCAATAATCTTCGATAGCCCCCGTATCTGTGCCGTCAAAACCAAGGTCTATATGCGCAGCCGAAAGTTTATATGGAAAGGGCGTTTTTTTCTTCCACTCATTCAGGATATAAAGCAGAGAGAGGCTGTCCTTGCCGCCGGACAGACCAACCAGGATATGGTCTCCATCGGACAAAAGATTGTACTTATGTAAGGCCCTCCCCACAAAGCGGTTTATTTCTTTATCTATATTCGGCACCGGGACACCGCTAAACACCTCCGGCTACCCGATTAGCGAGACTAAGCCAAATTCGCTCAAACCGTTTTGCGAGTTCCGGCAGTTTCCAAATATCCATTCCGATCTGATCCAGCGTTACCGGACCAGGAAAACCATCAACCAACCAATTGTCGACTTGGGTTTCTCGTTCTCCTAACCAACCAATCATGCCACCTATTTTATTCGGAGAAGCCCTATGAAGTGAATGATATCGCTTGTGGCAATCTACTTGATTCGATTCGAAATAGGGAACTAAATGGAATTTTACTTTAGTCTTTGGATCGTCATCGGCACTGGTACGCAGAATCAGTGTCTTGATATACTTCCCGTAAGAGTATGTATCTTCGGCCAACTTCTGGAAAGGCGCTTTTGTGTGGTGTTTCCGCTTGGCAAAAAAGATTTCGAATACCTTCAGAACATTCTCGATCAGAGGTGCCGCTAATCGAAACATCTTGCTTTCATCGACAGGATCTGTCCCTGGAGGGGCTGGAACTACGAGTTGCGAGTGGCCGAAAGTGAGAGGAGCATTCGTGATAAAAATGTGGGGAAACTTTGAAACTTCTAAAAATGTATTCTTGACGTTCTTCTTTTTATGCCAGACTCTGTCAAGTAAATATTTTTCCTCTTCTTTGTTCATGTGTCAGTTTCTCGCTAACATTATAGATTATATCGACTCGAATTTTTTCATCGAGAGCGGCGGTTAGGGGTAATCGTATAAGAATTTGCCGAATAACACAATAAGAAAAAATCTATTTAAATATCAGGTGGACGGCTTTCCAGGTAGAAAAGGCGCGTGCTTTTTCGTAGCATTATTATCCCGTATCATGTAACTTAATCCGTCAAATCGCAGATGCGCCGGGGCGCAAACATCGTCAGGAACAGGAAGTAACTAATTTGGATCAAACAAAAGTGGTAGAAATATTTACAGACGGGGCCTGCAGCGGAAACCCCGGGCCGGGCGGATGGGGCGTTATCCTGCGCTCCGGGAAATACGAAAAGGAGCTATCCGGATTCAGTCCGGACACCACTAATAACCGCATGGAGCTTCTGGCCGCCATACGGGCGCTGGAAAGCCTGAAAAAACCGTGCCGGGTTATATTAACCACGGATTCGTCCTACCTCAAAAACGGCATTACCGTCTGGATTCACGACTGGAAAAAAAGGGGCTGGCGTAAGAGCAATAAAAAGCCGGTGGAAAATGTGGATCTGTGGCAGCGGCTGGACACTCTGGCATCCCAACACAATATCGAATGGTGCTGGATTCGCGGCCATCAGGGACACCCGGAAAATGACCGCGCCGACCGGTTAGCGGTTTCCGCCATCAAAAAGGGCCTGGGCGGTGAGATGGATGTGGACAGCCTCCGGCCTTGAGCCTTGAGCCTTCAGCCTTCAGCTTTCAGCCTTCAGCTTTCAGCCTTTTTCACTCCCTCCTTCCCCGGCTCGCCGACATGTCTTATGACCCGGCCTTCGACCATGAAAATGACATCCTCGGCAATATTGGTAGCCAGATCGGCTATGCGCTCCAGATTAAGGGCAACGATGAGGAGGTGAACCCCTTGACTAATAGTCGATGGGTCATTCATCATGTGTTCCAGTATGTCGCAGACCACCTTTAAGTAAAGGTTATCTATAACGTCATCCCGCGCGCAAACAGACGCAGCGATACGGGTATCTTGATTAACAAAGGAGTCTATGGCCTCCCGCAACATCTCCTGGCAATTGCCGGCCATCCTGTTCAACCCCAGGGGTTTAATCATAAAAGGCTCTTCGGCCATGAGGACAACACGTTCGGCGATATTAACGGCCTGGTCGCCCATACGCTCCAGATCAATATTAATGCGCATGGCCGTAGTTATAAATCGCAGGTCTATGGCCATGGGCTGCTGAAGGGCCAGGAGCTTCAGACACTGATGGTCTATCTCGTTTTCCAGCCGGTCTATCACCTCGTCTTTGTCTATAACACAATGGGCCGCATATACATTGCGCTTGTTGAATGCAAGGATGGTGTCTTTCAATAATTCCTCAACCAGAGAAGACATCTCCAGGAGCTTGATCTTTAAATTTGCCAGTTCTTGGTGGAAGGTGGTGGGCATAGTCTCTCTCCAGCATCAGCCAAATCGGCCGGTGATGTAATCTTCGGTCTGTTTGAGTTTGGGTCTGGTAAATATCGTCTCCGTATCATCAACCTCAATGATCCGCCCCAGGTAAAAAAACGCAGTAATGTCTGATACCCGCGCCGCCTGTTGCATATTATGGGTGACGATAATTATAGTATATTTTTCTTTGAGTTGGTGAATTAATTCTTCGATACGCTGGGTGGCAATCGGATCCAGGGCCGATGCCGGCTCATCCATAAGCAGGACTTCCGGTTCAACTGCCAGGGCCCGGGCGATGCAAAGGCGCTGCTGCTGCCCGCCGGAAAGACCCATGGCGGATTCCTGAAGCCGATCCTTGACCTCATCCCAAATGGCGGCATCGATAAGGGCCTTTTCCACAATCTCGGCCAGTTTATTCTTATCCTTTAAGCCGCCAATACGCAGGCCATAGGCCACATTGTCAAAAATAGACTTTGGGAATGGATTGGACTTTTGAAAGACCATGCCGACCCGCCGCCGGATATCCACGACATCCACAGAACGATCATATATATCGTGTCCATCGATAAAGACCTTACCTTCTATGCGCGTGCCGACAATAGTCTCATTCATTCGGTTCAGGCAACGCAAAAAGGTGCTCTTTCCGCACCCCGAAGGCCCGATAAATGCCGTTACCTTATGGGGCGGTATCCGGATGCTTATATCATGAAGGGCCTGAACCAGGCCGTAAAAAAAGTTGAGTCCTTCCGTCCATATCTTGGCTTCTTCCGCCATAAGATTTTCTTAACCTCGTTTCTTGCGAAAATGATACCGGATAATTACCGCGACCAGATTGAGGCCAACCACAAGCGCGATCAAAACAAGGGCCGTGCCATAGGCCAAGGGCATTACCTTTTCCACGTCATGGTGCTGGGTGGCCAGGACATACAGGTGGTAAGGCAGGGCCATGAACTGGCTGAAGGGACTGTCCGGCAGGAACGGGAGAAAAAAGGCCGCGCCGGTAAAGAGGATGGGCGCGGTTTCACCCGCGGCCCTGGCCAGACCCAGAATCGTTCCGGTAAGCATTCCGGGTACGGCATAGGGCAAGACATTGGTGCGTATGGCCTGCCACTTGGTAGCCCCCAAGGCCAGTGCCCCATCGCGGTAACTTTTGGGTACGGTTTTGAGGGCCTCTTCGCTGGCCGTAATCGTCCAGGGAAGTGTAAGAAGCCCGAGCGTAAGCCCCGCCGACAGCACGGAGGCGCCAAGATGAAGCGTGCGCACAAAGATAGCCACACCGAATAGCCCATAGACAATGGAGGGAACGCCGGAGAGATTGCGAATGGAAAGACGTATGACACGGGTAAGCGGGCCATGCGGGGCATATTCGTTAAGATAAATGGCGGCAAACATGCCCAGCGGAACCGCAAACAAGGCTGTAATCACGGTAACATAGACCGTACCCACTATCGCCGGAAATATACCGCCCTCGGTCATGCCCATCCGGGGTTCCGCCGTCAAAAATTCCCAGGAGATGGCGCCGATCCCCTTATAGAAAATATCAAACAGGATGAGTCCCAGAATAAGCACCACAAGAACGCTGCCCAGGCGGAACAAATTAAAGCCAAGCGTCTCCACCGTTTCTTTCTTCATTACTGCTCCACCTCCTGGTACTTCTGGAGGATAATATCGGAGATGAGATTAACCAGAAAGGTCATTACAAACAAGACAAAGCCGATAACAAAAAGGGCGTGATAATGGGCCGAGCCAAAGGGAACCTCGCCGAGTTCGATGGCGATCGTGGCCGTCATGGTGCGCACGGCGTCCAGAAACGAGTGGGGCATGGCCTGAGCGTTGCCCGTGGCCATAAGGACGGTCATGGTCTCCCCGATCGCCCTCCCCATCCCCAGCATAATGGAGGCGATAATCCCGGAGAGCGCGGCCGGGATAGTGACGCGTACCAACGTCTGCCAGCGGCTCGCCCCTAATGCTAACGAGGCATCCTTATAAGTCTTTGGAACCGCACCAATCGCATCCTCAGAAAGGCTGATAATAGTCGGCAGGCTCATAATGGCCAGGAGGATACATCCATTTAAGGCGTTCAAGCCATTGGGGAGGCCAAAGGCCCCGGCAATAAGTGGATTGACAACCACTATTCCTAAAAAGCCTAATACCACGGAGGGAATCCCGGCCAGTATCTCGATAATCGGTTTGAGAACCTCCCTGACGCGCGGCGAAGCAATCTCAGCCAGATAAGCTGCGCAGGCCAGACCAACCGGCACCGCGATCAAAAGGGCGCCAAAGGTGACTATGAGCGTACTAACCATTATGGCCCCCAGGCCATATGTAGCCTTTACATAAGAGGTGGGATTCCAGGTGGACTGAAAGAACTCGGAAAAATGGATTTCCTTGAAGGCAGGCAGGCCTTCGCTGAAGAGCAGAGAAAAAATACCCAAAAGGACGATGATGGAAATGATCCCGTTAAAGAAGAAAAAGGAGGCGATCAGCCGTTCTTTAGTCCTTCTCCAGCCGAACCCCCCTGTTTTAAAATCATCCCTTATCCCCCCCTTGTTAAGAGGGGGCAGGGGGGATTTATTTGCCTTAGAAACCATACCGGGCATTATACCTTCTATCTTCAGCATTGACCGGGTAAAATCCCTCTTTTGAGATTATCTTTTGCCCCTCCGGGCCGAGTTCAAACCTGACAAATCCATCCACTTTTCCCCTGTTTGCCTTGTCGAAGTACTGGTAGAGAGGACGCACAATCGGATAAGCGCCGCTTTCTATGTTTTTAGCATCAGTAGGACTCGTGGCCTTGCTGTTCTTATCTTTAGCCACATTCAGGACCTTGATGCCCGGTGTTACCCTGCCTTTATCATCCACCACATAGCCGACACCTACATAGCCAATGCCGCCCTTATCGCGCTTAACGGCCTCAACGATCTGGGCATTGCCGTTCATCTGGTTCATGGTATTGGCATAGTCCCCGCGGACAACGGACTCCCGGAAAAACACAAAGGTCCCGGAATTCGGCTGGCGTCCATAAAGGGTAACGGGGAGGTTCGGCCCGCCGACCTGGCTCCAGTTCTTAACCTCCCCGCGATAAATCTGGCCGATCTGATCCAGGGTAAGCCCCTTCACCGTGTTGGCAGGATTTACTATCACCGAAAGCCCGTCCATGGCAAAGACAACCGCTATCGGATCCACGCCATTCATCTTGGCCTGCTGCAGCTCTTGTGATTTCATGGCCCGGGATGAGTTGGCCAGGTCAGTGGTGCGATTAATAATAGCCGCAATCCCTACACCGGAGCCTCCGCCGGTGACGGCAATGGCTGCGCCCTTAGTTTTCTGCATATAAATCTCCGCCATCCTCTGCACCACATTTACCTCTGTATCCGAGCCCTTGACCTGGATAAAACCAGACGCCAGAGAAAGAGAAGATGTTAAAACCAGTAAGGCCGCCAGAGTAAAGGTTAACAATCCTATTATAGACATAAAACCTTTGTTTTTTAACTTCATAACCGTTCTCCTTTAATTAAGAGTAATATAAATACAAAAGCGTGACAATTCTGTGACAAACTGATTGCAACTGCTTGACATCCCACCTCCCTTCTACAGTACAGAGTTATTTCGCGACTTGGGCTCTGGATTCCCGCTGAAGTTTATCCGCCACAGGCGGGCGGGAATGACAAAAAAAGAGTTTTTGCAAGGAACTAAACTGATAGGCTTTTACTTTAGTGTGATGACAGAAATGTGGCGTTTATTTGGAGTGTTTTGGAAAAACGATATGGAATATGGAGCCTTCGCCCGGTTCACTTTCCACCCAGACCTTTCCCTCATGTGCCAGTATTGCATGTTTGACAATAGAGAGACCCAGGCCCGTGCCGCCGATCGCACGCGAACGGCCTTTATCCACCCGGTAAAACCTCTCAAATATCCTTTCCTGATCCTCCTTAGGGATGCCCGGGCCCTCATCCCGAATGTCGATCTGTGCCTCGCCCTCGCGTTCAGACAAGGAAACTGTGATTCTCGTTTTCGGAGGGGAGTATTTTATGGCATTATCCACGATGTTCAGAACGGCCTGAGATAATTTTTCATGGTCGCCCCGGACCATAATATCTTCCGGCGGGAACTCCCGTGCGAATTTTATGCGCTTCATTTCCGCTTGAGGACCTAACGCTCTTAGTGAACCCTCCACTACTTCCTTCACGCTTACCTGCTCATTAGATATCCCAGTTCCCTGGGCCTCAAGCCTGGCCAGAGCCAGTATGTCCTGAATCAGATTATCCATACGATTTGCATGTTCGCTGATAATTCTGATAAATGATTTGGCCTTCTCCTGATCATCAATCCCACCTTCAAGCAGGGTTTCCGCATATCCCTTGATAGCGGTCAGGGGATTCTTTAATTCATGGGAGGCATTAGTCACAAAGTCTTTCCGAATCTGTTCCAACTGTCTGATGTCCGTCATATCATGGAAGACGGCAATGGCCCCCTGTATGATGTCAGCAGCAAAAAGGGGAACGATACGGACATCAAATACCCTATCTCTCGGGTAAGCAACCGGGATTTCCAGCCTCTGCGGAGCGCGCTCCTTTAGTACAATCGTGAAAGCCTCCTGTAAAGGGATACTCCTGATAACCTCAACCGGCGGCCGGCCGGAAACATCCTGATCTACAGCAAAGGAATCTCGCAGGGCCTGATTCAACAGGATAATCCGGCCTTCTTTGTCCACCGCCATTATCCCGCTGGATATCCCCTTCAATATGGCCTCATTCTTGCCCTTTTCAGTCATTATCTCCGCAATCTTTGTCTTTAGCTGGCTGGAAAGAGAATTCAACGCCTCGGCCAAAACACCCAATTCGTCCTGGGGAATCCTGCGAATCCTGTACTCAAAATCGCCCTCGGCCATCTTCCGGGCCGCGAATGTCATTTCACCAAGGGGCCTGCTAAGCCCGTGGGCGATAAGCAGATTAAGAAAAAAGGCCAGGATAAGCCCAACGGCCGCCGCTATTAAAAAGTACCTTTGGGTCGCCGCCACCTTCTTTTCCACATCATCTAGAGGCAAGGCCAGACGGACCACGTAAGCCGGAAGGCCGTCTTTTTTAGAAAGGGCGGCAGAGTATATCGACTTCTTTTTTAGTGTGGTGCTAAAGCGTATGCTGGTGGCAAAACCCGTCTTCAGGGCCTCCACAAATTCGGGCCGATGGGCGTGATTTTCCATAGCCCGGATATCTTTCTGCGGCACCTCCGAATCCCCGATCACTACCCCGTCCAGGCCGATAACCGTTATCCTGGGCTGAATAGTCCGCCCCATGTCTTTAACCATGGAGTCAATCCCGTAAGCGCGCGAACCCGGCCGGGGGTACTTTTCGAGGACGGTCTTTATCAAATAGGTCTTAGACTCCAGATCGGAGGAAACGCCGGCAATGAGCGTCTCCTTGAATACAAAACTCGCGTAGAGCTGGGCGGCAGCAAATATCACCAGGATTACTGCCAGATAGGTAAGGAATAGTCTCCATTTAAACTGTTTCACCGGGAACTCTCTTCTTTAAAACGATACCCTACACCCCGTACCGTTTCAATGACCTGACCGGCAGCACCTAGCTTTTGCCGCAGTCTTTTAATGTGGGTATCCACAGTGCGGGCATAACCGTCAAAGTGGTATCCCCACACCTGGTCAAGCAAAATCTCACGTGTCAGCACCCGTCCACGGCCCTTCAAAAGGGTGTGCAGGAGATTGAATTCGGTTACAGT
>JAQURM010000015.1 GCA_028715605.1 Desulfovibrionales bacterium | reverse complement strand
TTGGAACGGATTTTATCCAGGGCATGGCCAGACAGGGCGAGAGTTTTACTATCATCCTGGACATCAACCGGATAATCGCGGCTGAAGATATAATGCTGCTGCAAGGCGCGGCCGGTAAAGGAGCCGATTCGCCGATGAGGAGTCCCGCCGAGGAGTGCGCTAATATATAAACGAAAATTTGGGCAGGGTAGGGAACTGGAATAGAATAACACGACTACACCGGTTCCTTGCTCTGCCCTTATTTTATTGCTTTTCTTTGGGGGATTTGTATGGCATAACTATATCATAAATATCAGGATACGCATGTGAGACAAGTTAATAAAAAGGCGCTGATATGGAAGAATCAAGGCCGGATCTGAAAGAAAAGATCAGACGATTACTTGTTCATGCGGACATTGCCTTTCACGTGCTGGCAGGTCTTTTACTGCTTATCGCCTGCGGCTTCATCATGTATTACGGGATTACCAATCTTGCTCATCCATCCCGCACTGCCATAATCAGCCTGGTGAATGATGTGCTCCTGGCCCTGATTATCCTTGAGCTTTTCTGGACCATTATCCGTTTCCTTAAGAAGCAGAGATTTACCCTGGAACCTTTTCTTTCCATCGGAATCATAGCCTCGGTTCGGCGGATACTTCTGGTCGAGATCGAGCTATCACATGTGGAGCACGTTCAGGTGGAACGGCTCTGGGAGATTGGGCTTAGCGCCCTGGTAATTCTGTGTCTGGTTTTTGCTTATTATCTGGCCGCAAAAGTGGAAAAAATATGACAGGAAGCGGGAATCCAGGGGCAAAATCCAGCGACAATCCAGAACAGACTCCTGCTTCCACAATTTTATTTTTCTGTGAATATCCGCGGAAATCTGCGTACTGTTATATCAAGAAAGGGCGGCCCATGTAGCCAGAAAGAGGGTAATGCTGATTATGCCGTTCATGGTGAAGAAGGAGAGGTTGATTTTTGAAAGGTCTTTGGGCGTAACAAATATATGTTGCAGCGCCATAGCCATCGCCGTCAGGGCGATGCCCGCATAATAGACCCACCCTAACCCGCTCATAATGCCGGTATAGAGAAAGAATAAAAAAGCCAGGATATGGAATCCTACGGCAAAAGCAAGCGCCCTTTCTTTGCCGAATTTGCAGGGTATCGAGTGCAGCCCTTCGCGGCGATCAAATTCGAAATCCATACAGGCATAAATGGTGTCAAAACCTGCCACCCAGAATATGACCCCGGCGCTCAGGATAAGAGGCGCAGCGTCGAGCGCCCCTTTAACGGCGATCCAGCCGGCGGTGGGGGCAATGCCCAGGGCCAGACCCAGGAATATATGCGACAACCAGGTAAATCGTTTGGTGTAAGAGTAAGCAAGGACTATGGCCAGGGCCAGGGGGGACAGCATAAATGTCAACCGGTTTAGCTTATAGGCCGCAAAGAAGAAGAGCAAAGAGGCCATGATCACAAAGAGCCGGGCCTCTTTGACCTTTATCACACCTTGAGGCAGGGCCCGGCTTGCGGTGCGGGGATTTTTGCGGTCATAGGGGAGGTCAATTATACGGTTAAAGCCCATAGCCGCCGTACGCGCGCCGACCATGGCCAAAAGGATCCAGAGATATTTTGCCGGCTCCGGCACGCCGCCCGCCGCCAGGAAGGCCCCCATGAAGGCAAAGGGCAGGGCAAAGATGGTGTGCTCGAATTTAATCATCTCCAGGAAGGTATGGGTCTTTCGTATCATGGGTCGATACCCCACCTTTTGGCCTCCGGATCGGGCAGGCCGAGGACATCCAGGATTCTGTCCACGAACATGGCGACCAATTCTTCAATACTCGCGGGGTGATGATAAAATCCGGGCATGGCCGGCATGATGGTCGCTCCGGCCTCCGCCAGGCGCAGCATATTGGTTATATGTATCCTGTTTAGCGGGGTCTCCCGCAAAATCAATAAAAGTCTTCGGCCTTCTTTTAAGGTCACATCCGCAGACCGATGGATAAGGTTGTTTGATATGCCGTTGGCTATGGCGCCCAGTGTCCCCATGGTGCAGGGGATAACGATCATGCCGTCATGGGGGAAAGACCCGCTGGCTACCGGCGCGGCAAAATCTTTTTCGTCGTAGAGCCTGGTCATGTACCGGCTGACCTCTGAGGTAGAAAGACCGGTTTCCAGCTTCAATACCTGGGCCCCGGCCGCGGACACGAGGCCGTGTATTTCCACATTTTGCGCCGCTAATTTCTGCAGAAGCGTTACGGCGTAGGGCATGCCGCTCGCCCCGGTCAGGGCCACGATGTAACGTTTAGGTGGATATGCCGTCATAAACCCAGCTTCTCCCAGATGGCATCAATTTTCTTTTTCACGGCCTCATCCATTTCAATGACCTCCGGCCAGTCGCGTTCAAATCCCTCCTCCGGCCACTTGCGCGTGGCATCGATGCCCATCTTCCCGCCATAGTGGGGCAGGGGTGAGGCATGATCCAGGGCATCCACCGGCCCATCGGTAATAACCGTGTCCCGCCGCGGATCGATGTTGTTGCCGATACGCCAGAGGACCTGTGAGAGGTCCTGGACATCGACTTCCCGGTCAAAGATGACTATAATCTTGGTGAACATCATCTGGCCCATCCCCCAGAGGGCGTGCATCACCTTGCGGGCGTGCCCCGGGTAGCGCTTATCGATAGAGATGAAGGCGAGGTTGTGGAAGACACCTTCCAGGGGGAGGTTCATATCCACGATTTCCGGCAGTTGTTTTTTTATCAGCGGCAGAAAGATGCGCTCCGTGGCCTTGGCCATGTAGCAGTCTTCCATGGGAGGCCGGCCCACGATGGTCGCCGGATAGACGGCGTCTTTGCGGTGCGTGACACAGGTGACATGAAAGACCGGATACTTATCCGCCAGTGAATAATAGCCGGTATGGTCGCCGAACGGGCCTTCCATGCGTCTTTCGCCCGGCTCTACATAGCCCTCAAGGATAATCTGCGCTTCGGCCGGCACCTGCTGATCGACGGTAAGGCACTGCACCAGTTCGACCGGTTCGGAACGGAGAAAGCCGGAGAAGACCATCTCGTCGATGTCTTCCGGCAGAGGGGCCGTGGCCGCATAAGTGGTAGCCGGGTCTGCGCCGATGGCTACCGCCGCTTCCAGCCGCTCGCCGCGTTTTTCGGCTACGCGGTAATGCTGGGCCCCGCCCTTGTGGGTGTGCCAGTGCATACCGGTGGTGGTGGCGTCAAAGACCTGTATGCGGTACATCCCGCAGTTACGCACGCCGGTCTCGGGGTGTTTGGTAAAGACCAGAGGAAGGGTGATAAAAGGTCCGCCGTCCTTAGGCCAGCAGTGCAGCGCCGGAAGGCGTCTAAGGTCGATATTATCTTTTATTATCACTTCCTGGCAGGGGGCCTTGCTCACCATCTTTGGGAACATATCGGCCAGCCGCTTGAGCTTTGGTATCATCTTGAGCTTTTTGATTAAGGTATCCGGGGCTTCGGCCTCCAGGAAGGTCAGGATGTCTTTCCCGATTTCTTCGAAATTAGAGACCTGAAGGGCCAGGCACATGCGCCGGTATGATCCAAAGGCGTTCATCAGGACCGGCATGTCATGGCCGGTTACATTAGTAAAGAGTAAGGCAGGCCCGCCCTTTTTGCAGACGCGGTCCGTGATCTCGGTAATCTCCAGATAGGGGCTGACCGGTTCAGTGATTCTCTTTATTTCACCTTCTTTTTCCAGAAGGCGGATGAATTCCTGCAGATTTTTGTAGCCCAAGGTGATCCTCCCATTTTAGCGCTCGAAATGTACTGTTTACCGCAGAGTACGCAAAGAGAAGAATTTCAAATCTCAATTTTCGTATCAGTTTAACTGGTTGAAAAAGTATTTTAAAATCCCTCCCAACCTCCCTTTTCCAAAGGGAGGAGAAGCGCTTCCCCCTTTGAAAAAGGGGGATTAAGGGGGATTTTTGAGTTGCCGTTTTCTGGATGACTAGCCCTTTTAAGACAGCTAACGTGTTACCAAATTTCAAATTTGAGATGTCTCTTTATGTTCTCCGCATTGAATATCAAGGTTTTTCTCCCGTGTATAAAGTCACTATTCCGGCTGTGAGCGGGCGATAAGCCACCTTTATGTAGCTGGCCGCTTCCATCTTTTGTGCCAGTTCTTCGGGTGAGCAGAACTGACGGATGGAAGTCGCCAGATAACGGTAGGCCTCTTCATCTCCTGATATCCAGCCACCTATACGAGGCAGGATTTGTCCCAGGTAAAAGAAATAGAGCGGCCGCATGATCGGATTTTTAGGGCGGGAAAACTCAAGGATGACGAGTTTCCCGCCGGGCCGGAGGACGCGCCACATCTCCTTTAAACCCTTATCCAGATTGCTCAGGTTACGTACCCCGAAGGCCACGGTAATCCCGGAAAAGCTCTCATTACGACAGGGGATTTCTTCGCCGTCTGCACAAATCGGAATAATTTGTCGGCCTGCTGCCTGTCCATTTAGTCTGTTGCGACCGTAGGCCAGCATATCCCGGCAGAAATCAAGGGCTAATACATATCGTTCGGGCCTGCGTCCGGCTATACTAAGGCTTAAGGGCAGTGTGCCGGCGCAGAGGTCGAGGATTGGTCCTTCCGTATAATTGTCTAATTCACGGGCGGTCACCCATCGCCAGTAACGGTCAATATTTAGACTCAGCAGGGAGTTGAGGAAATCGTAGCGCGAAGTAATCGAAGAAAACTTTTTTTCTACAAAGGCTTTCTTTTCACCAGAGAATCCCCCTGTATCCCCCTTTTCCAAAGGGGGAATTGATGGTCTCCCGTCTTTTCCCAAGGGGGGATTTGACGGACTCCCCTTTTTTTCCAAAAGAGGACTTAACATATCCCCCCCTTACCAAAGGGGGGTGAGGGGGGATTGTTTTCATTGTTCTTTGTGTCTCTTTGAGACACGAGTGTTTTATCTGACATTCAGGCCGTTATCCTGTCTAGTTGCGGTATAAATTCTATGTCCACCGGAGAAGGATATTCACCGCGTTTGACCAGATAGCGGAAGAACAGCCTCATTCCCTCCAGCGCCTCCGGAGTTAAGTCAAAACACAGGGTTCGCAGGTAGGCCAGGCAGGCCTCCTTGGACATGGGGATATGTGGAGCAAAGCGGCCTCCGATCTTTTCCAGGGTCTTAAGGCCCTTATCCCGTGACTGTTTAAGGAGGCGGCAGGCCTCCCATACCTTCTGCGGAAACTGATTATAGAATTCTCGGCGCACTGCCCACACCGCATATACAAAAGGCAGGCCGGTAAACTTCTTCCAGGTCTCGCCGAGGTCGATAATGTAAGGCTCCTGACTCTCGATACGAAACCGCAAGGCCTCGTCGCCTATAGCCAGAAAGCCGGCCACTTCCCGGGCATGGACGTCTTTCGCGGACAGGTCGCCTGTCTCATAGATGGGGAATACCTCATAAAATTCTTCCAGGATAATCTTCAGGAGAGCTACCGAGGTTTGTGACTTCTCAGTTATAAGGATGCGGCGCCCGCTGAGGGCCTTAAGCGGATATTTGCTGAAAAAGAGCACGCTTTTGACCGTTCCCTGCGAGACAATGGCCAGTTCAGGGAGGAGGAGGTATCTTTCCGCATGGAGACCGTATTCCTGTGAGGATATGACGCTGATGTCCAATTCCCCGCGGAAAAAGCGGGCGTTTAGTTCCGAAGGAGATCCCTCTATCACCTGAAAGCCGTTTAAGCCTACTATGTGTTCGAGTGGGTAATATATGGGGCTGGTGTTAATAAAACTGAATTTGCCGATTCTAATCTGATCCATTTTTGTTCCTTTTAATGTATCCAACGTACAGGTATAGTCGCGGCGCCGGCTATTATGCCTTCAAGCGCTTCCCGGCTGCCTTCTCCGCCGGCCGGGACAGAGAGCATCCCGGCTTCTTTCCCCGGCGTCAGACTGCCCAGCCGGTCTTCCCGGCCAAGGGCCCGGGCGCCGTTCAGGGTGGCCATCTCCAGTATTTTTTCCGGGGCCAGGCCGGGTACGTGTTTCCTGACGGCCGCCATCTCTTCTAAGATGCTGAGACTCTCATTGCTGGCCAGGCTATCCGTACCCAGGGCCGGATACAGCCCATAGGCGAGCATCTTTTCCACCTTCGGGAAGCCGACGTTGAGAAAGAGATTACTCTTGGGGCAGAGGCAGCATTTTACCCTGCGGGCAGCCAGGATTTCCATATCTTCCTCTGACAGGTGTACGAGATGTACACAGACCGTGTTACTGTCCAGGACGCCAAGTTTGTCGAGATATGATACCGCGCTTTTCCCGGGCGGAATAAAATCATCATCCCACGCTGAACGCTCTCGGAGCAGGTCTTTCAATGCTCCGTTTCCATGCGCAAAGAGTTCCTGTTCCTCCGGGCATTCGGCCAGGTGCACGGAGAGCATCTTACCGCGCTTATTGGCCCACGATTTGAGGGCCGAAAACAGTTCGGCAGAGACGGTGTATGGGGCATGGGCGGCCACATGGAATGCATTGTCGGTCTCATGAGATTTACCGGCTTCTGCCAGCATCTCTTTGGCCCTTGCCGTCTTCTCCCGGTTAAGGCCCAGGAACTCGCGAAAAAAAACGATATTTTCCCTTTGTTTTCGGCATAACTCATAAGCCATCCGGGTATTGCCTACGTCACCAATGAGGCCGACGCCACGCCGGCGCATGGCCGCAAGTTCATTGGTTATTGCCTTTTCTGTTTCAGCCGGCGGAATCTCTTCCCGCACTTTAATAAGCCCCCTGATCCAGTCAACAAAACCATCCTTTCCGGATATGCGTCCGCGCAGGGCGGCAAGTTCAAGATGGGTATGGGCGTTGACCAGGGCTGGCAGGATGCTTACCTCTCCATGGTCAACTACGCCGCCGCTATAAGCGCCTTTGAGGTCCTTAAACCGGCCCACGGCCTCTATACGGCCATCGGCAACCACAACCGCGCCGTCACTAACCGGCGCTGAAGAGACAGGAAAGACCCATCTGGCACGGTGGATTTTTACTTGAGCGCTGACTGCTGATGACTTGCGCAGGCTGAAGCCTGCGGCTACCTTCCGGGCTGATAGCTGATAGCTGATGGCTGATGGCTTAAATAAATTCATAGGCCATATTTCTGCGGGCCGGCTCATAGCCGGCATCAGTAATGATTCGCCTGATCTCCTTTTCGCTCAACTGATAAGAGACGCCGGTGGCGGCCACCACATTTTCCTCGATCATGGTACTGCCGAAGTCATTCGCGCCAAAGGCAAGGGCCACCTGTGCCACCTTCGGCCCTTGGGTAACCCAGGAGGCCTGTAGATTGGGGATATTATCCAGGACGATCCGGGAAACAGCCAGCATACGCAGGTATTCGACGCCGCCCACGGGATCGACGGTTATACGGGTATTATGCGGCTGGAAAGGCCAGGGGATAAAGGCTGTGAACCCATGGGTTTTATCCTGAAGTTCTCTGATGCGCATAAGGTGTTCGATGCGTTCTTCGATAGTCTCTACATGGCCGAACATCATGGTAGCCGTAGTCTTAACCCCCTGTTTATGCGCCTCTTCCATAACTGCCAGCCATTCATCTGCTGAGCATTTACGGGGCGACACGGCCTGTCTTACCCTGTTCACCAATATTTCCGCGCCTCCGCCTGGAATAGAGTCGAGGCCGGCCGCGCGCAGCCGTCGCAGTACCTGGCCTATACCCAGCCCTGACTGCCGGGACATGTGCACAATCTCCGGAGGCGAAAACCCATGTATATGTATAGGATGCTCACTTTTGATAAAGGCGAGCATCTCTTCATAAAAAGAAAAGGGCAGGGTAGGGTGCAAGCCGCCCTGAAGGAGTATCTGTACGCCTTCCAGAGAAAGGGTTTCCTCTATTTTTCGGGCCAATTCTTCCTTGGTCAGGACATAGCCTCCCTGTGCCCCATCTTCTCTAAAGAAGGCACAGAAACGGCAGCCCGAAATGCATATATTACTATAATTGATGTTGCGGTCAATGATGTAGGTAACCAGCTTTTTGGGGTTAAGAAGACGGCGTTTCAGATCGGCCAGTTCTCCAAGGGCAAGGAGATCCGCATGGTTGTAAAGCGCCAGGGACTCTTCTTTTGAGAACCTTTCATTATGGTCTATTTTTCTGTGCCACGAATCGTAATTCATTGCCGGGCCTCGATGATATGTAAGTAAGCATCAGCTATGAGCTATCAGCTATGAGCCTTTCTCTGCTGATTGCTGAGCGTTAATTGCTGAAGGCTTAATGATATTGTACAGGGTGTCCCGTTCTACCGGCGTACATCCCGCCTCATGGATTAAACGCCGGAGTTCCGCGCGGGTCATCCCCTGGGCCGTCTCCGCACCGGCCATGTGGGTGATCTTTTCCTCGATGATCGTTCCATCCAGATCATCTGCGCCAAAATTAAGGGCGATCTGGGCCAGTTTGGGGCCGATCATCACCCAGTAGGCCTTGATGTGCGGAAAATTATCGAGCAGGAGACGGGCGACGGCGATATTTTTAAGGTCATTAAAGCCGGTGGTGTTAGAGAGTTCGGATAGCTCGGTGTTTCGCGGGTGAAAGGCCAGGGGAATAAAGGCCATGAAGCCGCCGGTCTCATCCTGGGTCTGGCGCAAGGCCAGAAGATGGCTGACCCTTTCTTCCGCAGATTCGATATGTCCATAGAGCATTGTGGCATTGGACTTGATGCCGAGGCGATGCGCGGCCCCGGCCACTTCCAGCCAGCCTTCCGGAGATAGTTTTTTGGGACAGAGGCGTTCCCTTATGCGGGGGCTGAAGACCTCTGCGCCACCGCCCGGAAGCGAACCTAACCCGGCCTCGCGCAGGTCGCGGAGCGTATCGGATATACTTTGTCCGGAGATATTGGCCAGATGGGCGATCTCTACGGCGGTAAAGGCGTGTATGTGGATCTCCGGCCGTGCCTTTTTGATCTCCCGGATCATCTCCACATAATAGCGATAAGGCAGGTCAGGATGTATCCCGCCTACGATGTGCACCTCGGTTATCGGCTCATGGCGCCTGCTTTGAATCTTGCCGACTATCTCCTCAACGGACATTTCATACGCGGCCGAATCGCCCTTATCCTTGCCGAAGGCGCAAAAACGGCAGAGATTGACGCAGATATTGGAATAGTTGATGTGCTGATTGTATATGTAAAATGCCTTATCGCCGTTCATGCGGCGGCGTACCGCATTGGCCAGGGCGCCGATGGCCAGGATATCGTTTGATTGGTAAAGCCTCAGCCCGTCTTCAAAGGATAGCCTTTCACCGGCCTCGACCTTACCACGTATCTCTTGCCACCACGGTTCTCTTTTCGACCAATCCATGTTCATGTCAAATCCCATCTGCCGCGGCGAATCCCTGCCGCAGCATGGTCACTATGCTGTCGATTTTTTCTTCCAGGCCATTTTTCTCGTTTAACTCCAGGGCCGGATCAAGATAGGGCAGGGCATAGTTCTGCAGGAACTTATCCAATACCGCGTCTAGAATAAACACAGCCAACACAGGGTCCAGGTCTTTTCTGACCTCACCCCGTGCCTGCCCCTCTTCCAAAAGGGAGAGGATGTACTCACGGGAGAAAAGCCTTATCGTTTGCAGAAAGTCTTCCCGTAGAGGAGAATCGCGCTCAAAAAGAATACGGAGATAAACCCGGTAGAGGGCCGGATGTTTATCTATGAACTCAACCCCAGCCATAAGGGATTTCCTTACCCGCGTGAAAAAATCTTCTTCCTGACTCTCCTTTTTAACATGCTTCAGCATCTGCCGCACCATGGCAATTCCCTGATTGAAGATAAAGAGAAACAGACTTTTTTTGCTGTCGAAGTACTGATAGATGGATCCCTTGGCGATATTGAGTCGGGAGACTATGGTGTTAATGCTGGCCTGCTGGTAGCCTCGCTCGGAAAACTCCTGAACAGCCGCCTCTAAGACGCGCTGCTGCTTGTCCGGGGGGAGGTTAAAGAAGGTCTGTCTTGGGGTAAGATCGGTATCCATAATATGACCAGGTGGTCATATTAGAAAGCCCAGACCAAAAAGTCAACCTAATTTTGGCAGGACTTTCCCCACATTTTTATGGAAGCCATTGTTTCTGAGCGTAACTTGCTGGAGCAGCGGGGCACACATCGAGGGCGAGCAGGAAGGGGAAAGCCAGCCCGTTAGAGGCTGGAAGGGGCAAGCATTCCCCACCTGCTAGTTCCGAGAGGGTCGCTGCGCAAGCCGTGAAGCGAAGGGATGATGGCTTCCATTTCCAGAATGCAAAAATCGGATAAAATTAACACGTTGACCTAATCTGCTGAGATTTTTTGGGGAAAGTCCACAAATTTGGTGGTTGTTAAGCCAGGTTATGCCTGCCACGGTCCCATCGGAGAGACCGTGGCAAACGTTCCTGTAAAGTTAAAAGTCCGTAAAATTCTGTTTTTCGTCCAGGGGGATCACTTCTTCCGGGTTGATTTTTCCGGGATGCGCCTTGGGTTGGGCGGTAGCTTTCTTTGGCATAGGAGAGGCGAGCTTCCTGGCTTCGGCACGGTTTGCTCCGGGACGCTCTTTAATTCCGATCAGCCTATCCTTGACAGATGACGTGTCATGCGCGGTAGTTCCACCTACCAGAGTCACCAGTTGACTAACAACATCCTTCATAGTTGCAGCTTGGGCGTTCAGTTCTTCACTGGCCGAGGCGCTTTCCTCAGCCGTGGCGGCATTGGCCTGGACTACTTTATCCATTTCGGCCACAGCCGTACTAATTTGCCCGATACCCTGGGTCTGTTCCTGGGAGGCCGTGGAGATTTCGCTTACCAATTCTCCTATCTCTTTCGAACTACTCGCCACCCTGGAGAATGCCTCATTGGTCTTGTTAACCAGCTCGCACCCGGAGCCAATCTTTTTGACTGTATCATCGATCAAATTGGCTGTGTTCTTGGCTGCCTCGGCGGAACGGATGGCCAGATTACGGACTTCTTCGGCCACCACAGCAAAACCAGCCCCGGCCTCACCGGCGCGCGCTGCCTCTACTGCTGCATTCAAGGCCAATAAGTTGGTCTGAAAAGCAATCTCATCGATGGTTTTAATGATCTTGGCCGTTTCATTGCTTGCTTCTGAAATAGCCTGCATAGAGGTGGTCAATTGAGACATGGAGGTATTGGCCTGTTCGACCACCAGCGAGGTGTCTGACATCATGCTATTTGCCTTTCCGGCGTTATCTGCATTTTGTCTGGTCATGGAATCTATCTCTTCGAGGGAGGCAGAGGTTTGTTCCAGAGATGCCGCTTGCTCGGATGCCCTCTCCGCCATGTTCTGGCTTCCTACAGAAACTTCGCGGGAAGCGAGGGCAATCTGATTTGAGCTTTCGTTCAGCGAGTCGGCAACCTTATTGATTGGGTTGGTTATGGAACGAGCCAGGATGAACCCCAATGTAACCATTAGCGCTCCTACTATCAAAGCTGAGGTCAGGATTGACCAGATAATATTTCTGTAGGCCCGATTAATAGACTCCCGGTCTTTACCGATAAAAAGCATCCCGCTGACCTTGCCATCGGCAGAGACGATGGGCCAATAGGCCGTGGTATATTCCTTACCCATGATCTTATTATTTTTGAGAAATCTCTGTCCCTTATTAATGACCGTTTCGATAACTTCGGAGTTGTCCATCTTGGTTCCGATAGCCCTCTTGCCCTCCTTTTCAATCGTGGTCGAGACACGGGTATCATTGTGAAATATGGTGCATTCCACACCAAAGTTTTTCTTGATCTCATCCACGAAAGAATTATCAGAAGAAAGATCCGCGCCTGTGGTAACCGAACCCACTAGTTGGTCGCCTGCTTTAACGGGATATCCAGCCCGGAGAGAAAATTTTACCACCGACCCCTCTTCAATACCCACGGATGGTTCTCCGGCCAGGGCCTTCTTGACATTTATCTGTTTGAGAACGCTGTCGCCTGCTTTTTCAGAGTGACCCCGGGCCACCACGTTGCCGTCCTTATCGGCTATAGTAATAAACCCCAGGCCGTTTTTTTGCATGATTTCCTTGCCCAACTGCTGGAGAAAGGTCGTATCCTTATTTTCGATGGCAGATGCCACATCCGGCCTGGAGGCTACCAAGTAGGCCACACCACTGATATTTTCTTTTAAATTATCGAGCGATGATTGAACTGAATCTGCATGAGTGATAATGTTTCCCTGGGCTTGTTGATTAAACTCTCTGGATACGAAATAATATGTCGAACCAAAGATTACTACGCTTACGACGATAACGGCAGCTATAATCAGCCCGATAATTTTTCCTGAAAATGATAACTTCGAAAACGATAGTTTCATGGATCATCTCCCTTCTATACAAAGATTAAAATATAGCGTGTCTGGGTAGTTAGTAAATATCCGCAGAAATTTCCCTCCTTTCCATGATGCTGATAGGATTAACTCCTGTTAGACCAATATTATCGGTTAATTTTTAAAAATCTTAAACCAGAACGCCTAATAACCTTGCTTTTTAGCCGCCGGTAACAGTTCCGGATTGGATCAGAGAACGGTCTTACAATTTACCTTGACTAAGGACAAGTTGAAGTTAGAGAATAGTAAATAAAGGAGGTGACAAATATGGCAGGCGGAGACGTCAAAATTAATATTATCTTTTGGAGCATGTACGGCCATGTGTACCGTCTGGCAGAGGCAGTTGCCGAAGGCGCCAGGGAAGTGCCGGGCGCGCAGGTCAACCTCTTTCAGGTTCCGGAGACGCTTTCTGATGAGATTCTGGCCAAGATGGGCGCTGTCGAGGCCAAGAGGCAGTTTGCCCATCTGCCGGTAGCCACGATGGAGAATCTGGCCGAAGCAGATGCCGTTATTTTTGGTACGCCCACGCGCTTTGGTATGATGTGCGCCCAGATGCGGGCCTTTCTCGATGCGACCGGCGGGTTATGGAGGAGAGGGGCCTTGATTGGGAAGGCAGGGAGTGTATTTACTTCCACGGCCACCCAGCACGGGGGCCAGGAGTCAACCATCCTTAGCTTCCATACCACACTCTTACATCACGGGATGATTATAGTGGGCGTGCCCTACTCTGAAAAAGGACTGCTGGTTGTCGATGAGGTCTCCGGCGGCAGCCCTTACGGGGCCTCCACCATAGCCGGCCCGGAGGGGAGCCGCCATCCGACTGAAAATGAACTGGCCATCGCCCGTTTTCAGGGCAAACACGTAACCGAGATCACAAGGTATCTGGTTTTGGGGAAGGGAGGTGAGACCCATGTTATCAAGGATACCCATCAATCTGGATAAGGTAAAGGCAAAGGATCTGGACAAGGAGATACTGCGGGCGGCGATAATAGCGGAATTAGATGCCATAAATCTGTATGAGCAGATGGCGGCGCTGACCCAGAACAAAAACCTTAAAAAAATACTTTTAGACGTTGCCAGAGAGGAAAAGACGCACGTGGGAGAGTTTCAGGCCCTGCTGTTAAAAGAAGATAAGGAGCAGGTAGAGGAACTGGAAGAGGGCAGAAAGGAAGTGGAGGAAGAACTGGCAAAATAAGAGATAAAGGAGGGATGTCAATGGAAACATCGAGATTATATACCCTGCCGGAGCTGCCTTACGGATATAGGGACTTGGAACCGCACATATCAGAAGAACAACTAAGGATACACCACGACAAACACCATCTGGCCTACGTTAATGGCGCCAATGCCATACTGGAGAAGCTGGATAAGGCCAGAAAAGACGGCGCTGATCCGGATATGAAATCGACCCTAAAGGAACTCTCATTCCACATAGGCGGACATCTGTTGCACTCATTATTCTGGAGCAATTTAGCGCCTGCTGGCAAAGGCGGTGGAAAGCCAGGTGGCGCTTTAGGAGCGGTACTAGAGAAGGAGTTCGGAGGTTTTGAAAGGTTCAAAAAGGAAATTACCCAGACGGCAGTGAGCGTAGAAGGCTCCGGGTGGGCGGCGCTTACCTTCTGCCGTAAGACCAACAGGCCCATTATTATGCAGGTGGAAAAGCACAATATAAACGTTTATCCGATGTTTAAAATACTCATGGTTATTGATGTCTGGGAGCATGCGTATTACCTGGATTACAAAAACGAGAGGGCCAAATTTGTCGATGCCTTCTGGGACATTGTTAACTGGGAGGAGGTGAATAAGAGACTGGAGGGATTATGAAAGGAAGGGTATCTGCTGATGTTGAGGGTAACTTTGAGGTTCAGGAACTCGAAGAGGACATGTACATCGTTTGTCCTAACTGTGGCCATCTGAATACGTATAACGCAGAGAAGGCCCAGGATGGATTCTTCTACTGCGAAAATTGCGGGTTTCAACTGGTCGCCCCGGAATAAAGATTGTGGATAGCTCTAGTTTCACCATCCCAGAGATTTAAGGCTCTCTCGCAGGATTCGTACTGAATTCTGCAAGGCGCGGACTTCTCCATCGCTTAAAGACGCGGTGATTACTCTTTCAATACCACTTGCGCCAACTATACTGGGGAGGGAAAGGCAGACATTGGAGATGCCATAGTAGTCTTCGACCAGGCTGGAGACCGTAAGTATGCTATGCTCATCCCTGATGATGGACTCGACAATGCGTGTCAGGGCCAGGCCTATGGCATAATAAGTGGCACCCTTCTTGGTTATGATATCATAAGCAGCCTTCTTAACATTTTCGAATATGGTGTCTTTGGTAGCCTTTGGGCACTGGCGGTCACAGATGGAACAATATTCGTGCAGAGGGATGCCGGCTATGTTTACCCGGCTCCAGACCGCTACTTCACTGTCGCCATGTTCACCAATAATATAGGCGTGTACACTGCGCGGGTCTATAGCGCAATTTCCAGAAAGTAGGAAACGAAAGCGTGAACTATCCAGAACAGTCCCTGAGCCTATTACCTGGCCGGGAGGAAGCCCGGATACCTTAAGGGCCGCATAGGTCAAAATATCTACAGGGTTGCTGACCATCAGAAGTATGGGAGAGGGGTTAAATTCCAGAATTTTTGGGACGATTTCCTCTATACCCGCGGCGTTCCTTTTAGCCAGGTCCAGCCTTGTTTCCCCGGTTTTTTGGGGGGCGCCGGCGGTTATAACCACTACCTGGGCATCCCGGCATAATTCATAACCGCCGGACTGTATATTCATCGGCGATAAAAAAGACAGGCCATGGTTTAAGTCCATGGCCTCTCCTTCAGCCCTTTCCGGCGTCCTGTTGATAAGGGCCAGTTCCCGTACCGTACCCTTGATAGTAAGGGCATACGCAAATGATGAACCCACCATTCCTGTGCCTATGACGGCTACCTTAGGAGATAGTTTCTTGTCGTTCATGGCCTGACCTCCCTGCCCTCAGCTAATTTTTTCCACTTGCCTTTATTTGTATTCTAACGCATTATCGGTATGCAGGCTATGATTTTACGCTACTTCCTATTCCTCCATATCCATAAAAGCATTGCTCCGAAACAACCATGCTGAGAACCAACGAGACTACGAGCGCTGGCCCGGAAATCATCGATAGGTTGCGTCATGCTTAAAGACTATTTAAAACAGATAGCCGATACCGGCACACGGGGGGATGCACGGGAAGAAAGCTATTACCAGGTCCTGAAATCTCTTCTTGATGAGTATTGCGGTTCAATTGGAAAGAAAAATTTTCATATAACAATTCTTCCCAAAAAGACGGAAGCGGGCAATCCGGACTTCAGAGTATGGGACGGCAAGCAACATATCACGGGATACATTGAGGCTAAAGACCCTACTATTGAAGACCTTGACAGGATAGAGGAAACAGAGCAGCTAAAGAGATACTTGCATACTTTCCCGAATGTTATTCTTACCAATTTCTTTGAGTTCAGGCTTTACCGTAACGGTGTCAGGACGGATAAGGTCCTCATCGGAAGGCCATACGTAGTTCATAAGCTAAAAACTATCCCACCTCTCGAAAAGGAACCTGAATTCCTGCAACTGCTGGAAAAGTTTTTTTCCTTTTCATTGCCGAAAGTATATGACGCAAAGAACCTTGCCGTTGAACTTGCCAAAAGGACACGCTTTTTAAAGGATGAGGTTATAGCACAGGAACTGAGGGAAGAACAGAGTGCAGGCAAGGGATTTATCCGGGGATTTTACAAGGCTTTTAAGGATTATCTTATCAGCGGCCTTACGGAAGATGAATTCTCGGATCTTTACGCACAGACTATCACCTACGGCCTATTTGCAGCCAGGACTCGTTCAGAAAATGGCTTCAATAGGAAACTCGCCTATTACAACATACCTCAAACAATTGGAATATTGAGAGACGTTTTCCAGTTTGTTTCATTAGGCGCCCTCCCTCAGCAGATGGAATGGATTGTTGATGATATTTCGGAAATCCTTTCCCTCACGGATGTCACCAAAATACTTCATCAATTCTTCCATGAGGGTAAGGGGAAAGACCCTATCGTTCATTTCTACGAAACCTTCCTTGCCGCGTATGACCCGAAGACAAGGGAGATGAGGGGGGTGTATTACACGCCTGAGCCTGTGGTTTTCTACATAGTTCGCTCTTTGCACAACATCCTTAAAGAGCAGTTCAGTAAACCTGACGGATTTGCAGACAGGAACGTGACTGTCTTAGACCCCGCAGCAGGAACGCTTACCTTTTTGGCAGAGGCGGCAAAACTTGCAATTGATGAATTTGTTTCCAAATACGGAGAGGGAGGCAGGGAGAATTTCATAAAAGAACATATCCTGAAAAACCTCTATGCCTTTGAATTGATGATGGCCCCCTATGCCGTCGGGCATTTGAAGATGTCTTTCCTTTTGGAAGAATTAGGGTACAGGTTGCAGAGGGATGACCGAGTGAAACTTTATCTTACCAATACGCTCGAAATGGAAGAGGTGGCCCAAACAGAGCTGCCCGGGATGGCCTCATTATCTGAAGAGTCTCATCTGGCCGGTCTGGTGAAGAAAGAACAACCAATACTCGTGATCCTGGGAAACCCGCCTTATTCGGGACATTCATCAAATATCGGTGAATGGATTTCAAGCGAGATTAAGGCTTATTATCAAGTCGATGGGAGACCGCTTAATGAAAAGAACCCCAAGTGGCTTCAGGACGATTATGTTAAGTTCATCCGTTTTGCCCAGTGGAAGATCGATCAGGCAGGCCAAGGGGTACTCGGGTTTATTACGAACCACAGCTATCTCGATAATCCGACTTTCAGGGGGATGCGTCAGTCGCTGATGCGGAGTTTCGACGAGATGTATATCCTTGACCTGCACGGCAACAGCCTCAAGAAGGAAAAAAGTCCTGACGGGTCAAGAGATGAGAATGTCTTTGATATTCAACAAGGAGTTGCTATTGCTATCTTTATCAAGAAAACCCCTCTTGGCAAGGGGGGGATAAAAGGCGGGTCAAAAGTTTTCCATTTCGAACTATGGGGGCTCAGAGAAAAGAAATACAATTGGCTTAATAAGCATGATATTACAACAACCAAATGGAAGAAACTTTCCCCTAAATCCGAATTCTATCTGTTCTTCCCCCGCGATGAAAAGTTGTCGTCTGTTTATGAAAGGTACATGAAGATTACCGATATCTTTCCGGTGAGCAGCGTAGGGATCGTAACGTCACGCGATGAATTCGTTATTGATTTTGATCGGGATCGGCTGCGTAGAAGAATGTCGCAGTTCAGGGATAAGAAATTACCTGATGAAATAATACAACAGACTTATAAGCTGAAAGATAAAACTAACTGGAAGCTGAGAGATGCAAGGGAGAGTGTTGCCAAGGACACTGACTGGGATCAAACTATTACAAAGATCTTGTATCGCCCATTCGATGAACGATGGATTTTCTACCACGAAGCGGTCATTGAGCGATCCCGGAAAGAAGTGCTGGGACACATGTTACTGGAAAATGTGTCATTATGTTTTATGAGACAGGTTTCCTTGGAAGAGAGTTATAGCCACTTTTTTGTGAGCAAACATATTGTAGATAATAGAACCTTTATGAGCAGTAGGGGGATTATACAACAAGCCCCCCTTTATCTTTACAATGACAAAGAAAAACCAGTGAAGCGATCCTTTGGCGGCGTGTTGATGCTGTTTGAACCAAAGGCAGATTATGGAGTGAAAAAGACTAACTTATCTGCCAAGGTTATTAATGAATTATCAAAAGCCTATAAGAAAACTCCTTCCCCTGAGGAAATCTTCTATTACATCTATGCTGTTCTTTATGCCGAGACATACAGGACAAGGTATGCAGCGTTCCTGAAGATAGACTTTCCAAGGGTGCCGTTTACAAAGGACTATAAGCTGTTCAAGAAAATATCTGAATACGGCAACAGGCTTGTTGACTTGCACCTGCTTAAATCCGCTGACCTCGATTCGCCGATTGCAAGATTTCAGGGGAAAGGGGACAACAGGGTAGAAAAGTTGAGATATGAATTATTCGAAAAATCTCCCCTTAACCCCTCTTCGCCAAAGAGGGGAAGTAGGGATTCTTCTCACAATATCCCCCCGTTAGTAAAGGGGGGTGAGGGGGGATTTGGTCTCCTTTTCATCAACAAGGCACAATACTTTGAAGGCATTCCCCCTGATGTATGGGCTTATCAAATCGGCGGTTATCAGGTCTGCGATAAATGGCTGAAGGATAGGAAGGAACGGATACTGTCCCTTGATGAGATACAGACTTATTGCCGGATTGTCACTGCGATATGGAAGACTATTGAGATACAAAGAGAAATCGACGGCTTTTATAAAGATATAGAGAACACAATTTAATATGACAAATATTCTGATTAGAAGGGGTTCAGCTACAGATCTGTCGGCAGCTCTTTCATCTCCCGGTAGGTAAAGACCGGGCCGTCCACACAGGTCAGTTGGTGACCAATGCTGCAATGCCCGCACTTGCCCACCCCGCATTTCATGTGTCTTTCCAGGGTGGAGATAATATCATCTTCAGAAAATCCCATCTTGAGAAGATCCATAACTACAAAGGAGATCATCACCGGTGGGCCGCAGATAATAGCCAGGGTGTCCTGACCGGAGAGGTCGGCCTTGTTCCATAAGGTAGTGACCGGGCCTACGCTCCCCCTCCATTTTGAATCCGGACGATCCACAGTCACCAGGACTTTAACGTCCCTTTCTTTGGGCCAGCGGGACAGTTCATGCCTGAAGGGAATATCGGATGGGGTTCTCGCTCCATGCAGGATAGTAACCCGGCCGAATTCCGTTCTCTTATCCAGTACATAGTTAATCAGACTGCGCAAGGGAGCCAGCCCTATGCCTCCGGCCACAAACAACAGATTCTTCCCGATCAGCCTTTCCACGGGAAAACTCCGGCCATAAGGCCCTCGCAGACCAATCTCATCACCAACCTTGTGTCCATGTATCTTCCCGGTTAAAGAGCCGGCCTTTTTTATGCTTAACTGCAAATTTCCCGGTTGAGTAGGGGAAGAGCTTATGGATATCGGGACCTCACCGGCCTGAAAGACGGAGACCATCATGAACTGCCCGGGCCGGAAGGAAAAGGACTTTTTCAATCCCCTGTCCTTAAACGCCAGGGTAAAGGTTCTTATATCGCCGGTTTCTTCCTTTATATCCTTAATAACGGCAATATGCGGGAGATAGATATTGTTGCTCATCTCTGTTGCCCTACGAACTTCTTAGTCTTCTATATTTTCTGCTGTGCCGGGTATCTTCAGTTGGCAGCCAAGTGCCCTGGCAATCGCCTCCTTATCCACCATACCCATTTCAACCAATTGAGCGCCCAGGGGCTTCCCGGTCGCAGCCTGTTTCTCTATTGCCAAATCCAAATCTTTCCGGCTGATGATCCCGGCCTCAAGGAGCAGTTCCCCTAGTCTCCGATGGGCGGGGGCAAGCGCCCTCTCTTTCTGTTCACAGATCAGGCGGATGAAGCTGAGCATGTCTATACGGCCAAAACAGATGTCCGCGCAGCGGCCGCAGCCCACGCAACTGGGGATGTTATACTTCTGTTTGTCATAGAACAACTTGTGATAAAAGCGCCTTTTTATCCGTTGGGCCTTATCCTGACGCGGGTTGTATCCTCCGGCCAATCTGCTAAAGCCGGCAAAGGTGCAGGCATCCCAGGTTCTGAGGCGTTCCCCTTCTTTCTCGGAACCTGGGCTATCGAATATATTGAAGCAGTAGCAGGTGGGGCAGACATAGGCACAGCCTCCGCAGTTCTGACAGCGGCTGCCCAGTTCTTCCCATATAGCCGGCGCAACCTCCTGGTTTATGAGTTTTTCTATGGCGGCATCGAAATCGAGGCGGTGCCGGAATTTACCCTCCGATTCCAGGACTACCTCATACTGCGCGTCTATGTCCGTTTGCGTAGCCGGACGGAAAAAGTAAGACCATCCGGCCAGGAGTTCCCGGCCCCGCGGCCGGCCGTTCTCCACAAAGAATCTATCCCCGAGATCTGTTAACTGGATATCATAGCCGTAAGTCAAAAAAGGGCCGCTCTGGGCGCTCTTGCAGAAGCAGTTTTCTCCGGGCTGATTGCAGCCTAAGTTGATAAGGATGGTATCCTTGCGCCGGTCCAGGTAATATTTGTCCTTCAGGCCTTCCTGAAAGATCAGGTCGTAAAAGAGTATTCCCCGCGTGTCACAGGAGCGAAGGCCGAAAATGACCCGGGGCGTACTGTCTGCCGCATCTTTGAATGTATAACCGGATTTATCATAACGGTACGCAAAAAGTGTCTCCACTTGTGGCATGAAGAAACGCTTGGGAGAGAGGATGGGTCGATTGGTCAGATCGATACGGACATCATCTACAGATGAAATAACCTCGAATAACGTATCCCCATAGGTATTCCGGACCGGCGCTATGAGTTCAAATCCCTTGGTTATCTTGCGCAGGAAGCTGTTCAGGTGTTCTTTGTACAGGATGAGTTTATCGGTCATCATTTCACCTTTTCCAGACGCACGGCGCATATCTTCAGCTCCGGTATCCGGGCCTGGGGATCGACGGCATTGTTGGTCAATACATTGGCCGGGGCTTCCCGGAAGTGGAAGGGCATAAAGAGCATTTTACCGGGGAGGCCCTCGACTAATCTGGCCCTGGTAACTACCTCTCCGCGAGGCGAGATGACCTTGACCGGCTCTCCATTTATTATTCCCAATGCCCGCGCATCTGCGGGGCTTATTTCTATAAACCCTTCCGGGCATTCTCGTTTCAGTATGGATATCCTTCTGGTCATACTGCCGGTATGCCAGTGCTCATAGACGCGTCCCGTTGTCAAGGCAAAGGGATATTCCTTATCAGGTGATTCGTCCGGCGGCCGGTAAGCGATACAGGAAAATAGCCCCTTACCCCGCGCAAATGATTTTTTGTGCAGATATGGCGTTCCGGGATGGTTGCGATCGGGACATGGCCATTGTAGCCCCTGGACTGTCTCCAGCCGATCATAATAAACGCCCCCATAGATGGGGGTGAGCAAGGCGATTTCCTCCATGACCTCGGCCGGAGATTCGTAGTCCATGGGGTATCCCATGTGCCGGGCCAGCTCGATAATTATCTGCCAGTCCGGTTTAGCTAGGTGGACGGGCGGGACGGCCTTTCGCATCCTCTGAATGCGCCGCTCCGTACTGGTTACCGTGCCATCTTTCTCGGCAAAGGCGGCGGCGGGCAGGACCACGTCTGCGACTTCCGCGGTTTCGGTAAGGAAGATATCCGCCACGGCCAGAAAATCCAGGTTTTCTAAGGAAGTCCTGACGTTTTTCATATCCGGATGACTTAACATGGAGTTTTCTCCCATGATAAACATCCCCTTTATTCTCCCTGTCTCATGGAGCATATCCACACTGCTTAAACCAGGGGCGGTAGGCAGATCGGTATTCCAGGCCTGTGAAAATTTATCCAGAACTGCCGGATCATCAACCCTCTGGTAGCCGCTCAGCATTCCGGGCAGGGCGCCCATATCACAGGCCCCCTGTACGTTGTTTTGCCCGCGCAAGGGAAATACACCGGTAATTTCCTGTTCTACGTGGCCGGTCATCATGGCCAGGTTGGCGATGGACTCCACGTTGTCCGTGCCGGAAACATGCTGGGTAATCCCCATGGAATATATAATAATGGCCCTTTTGGCGCCGGCATACATCTTGGCGGCCTGTCTCAGGTCTTCCAGAGATATGCCGCTTATCGCCTCCACCTGGCCTAGGTCGAAACGGGAGAGGAATTTCCTGAATTCTGAGAAATTCTCTGTGCGCATCTTGATAAAAGAGTCATCTACCAGCCCTTCATCCAGGATGATTTTCATCATGCCGTTCAGCCATATTACGTCTGTACCCAGGCGGGGTCTTAGATAGATATGGGCGAATTTGCTGAGTTCGATGCGTCTGGGGTCTATGACGATCAGTTTGGCGCCTTTGTCCAGGGCCTCGAATATGAAGCGGGCAATCTGCGGGTGTTGTTCAGTGGTGTTAGAGCCGGTGACCAGGATGACCTCGGCCCCGGCCAGTTCAGAGATGGAGTTGGTCATGGCCCCGGAACCAAAGGCATTGGTCAACCCCAGGACGCTGGGAGAGTGGCAGAGGCGGGCGCAATGGTCGATGTTGTTGGTTTTTAGAATGGTGCGGCCGAGCTTCATTAAGAGATAATTTTCTTCATTGGTGCATTTGGCCGAGGAGAGTATGCCTATGGATTCGCCCCCATAATTTTTTTTAAGCCTGAGAAGTTCATGGGAGATGCGCTTTAGGGCCTGGTCCCAGCCGGTCTTGACCAGTTTTCCGTTTTTTCGGATCAATGGTTCGCGCAGCCGCTCCGCATGCCGGACGTGCTCTATACTGTTCCATCCCTTCACGCACAGGTTGCCGCGGGAGATGGGGTGTTTTTTACTGGGAGTGACACCCACTATCCTCCCGTTTTCTACGTGCAGATATAATCCGCAGCCGCAGGCACAGAAAGGGCAGGTGGTTAAGACGCTATGCATGGGTGATTCCTCTACGGGAGGATTCTCAGTTATATATGTACTATCGGCAGGGGATGAGACAGACTTAACCTTAAAACACGTTCAAACGTTCGAACGTTTACAGCGGTAAAAAGTATTTGCATTTATGACCGTTAGAGTATAGTAACTACAGGCAACGTCACTGGTCATTAGTCATCGGTCATTGGTTAGGTGCGGGAAATTGCCGCCTTTTACCAGTGACAAATGACTATTGACTAATGACATTCATTATTGTCAACCTACTAAAAGTAAATAAGATATTGGGAGATATACATTATGGACACCTTACAGGAAAAATTTTCCAGGCTGGACCGGCCTGAGATTTTGCAGTACATATTTCACCCCCGCAAGGATTACTCAGACCATGCGCCGGAAGGTATCATAGAACATTTCATCTCTGTGGATGGAGGCGTACAGATCGGCGCGCGTATGCACCTCACCGTTCCCGATGCCCCCCATATCCTTTTTTTTCATGGCAATGGCGAGATAGCCAGCGACTATGATGACATTGGGCCTGTATACAATCGCTGCGGCTTTAGTTTTATCGCCGTTGATTTTCGTGGATATGGAAAGAGCACGGGTGAACCTACGGCCGGCTCCATGCTCCGTGACGCCCATGCTGTGTATAAGGATATTAAAGGGTTTCTAAAGGAAAGCAACCGAACCGGCCCGCTTGTATTGATGGGACGTTCCCTGGGCAGCGTATCCGCCATTGAACTGGCAGCGTCTTATAACGATGAGATTGCCGCTCTTATCCTGGACAGCGCCTTTGCCAGTACGGTTGCCCTTCTGGGGCGTATCGGTGCTCCAGGTTCCGATCTGGGGATATCAGAAGAAGACGGCCTAATTAACGTCAAAAACATAGTCAAGGTCACAAAGCCCACACTTATTATCCACGGTCAACGCGATGCCCTCATCCCTTTAACCGACATAGAGGTGCTTATGTCTTACGCCGGCGCCAAGAAGAGGCAGCTCATCGTGGTGCCGGGCGCAGACCACAATGATATTATAACCAGGTGCGGCGAGGCTTACTTCCAGACCATTCGGAACTTTGTCATCGGGCGGAAACGAACGTATTTTCGTGACCTAAAAAAAACTTGAGCCAGTTAAGGCCGAATTTCATCAGCTCGACGTCGTCTGCCCTCAGTTTTTTTATGACCTTGGAGGGCACTTTGAATCTTTTGAGGAAGGTGCTTTCAAAGACGAAACTTCTGAATGCGTCGAGGTTGTAACAGGCCATAAAGGCCATTTTTCGCTTCTGTTCCGCATTCTTTTCCAGCGTCCACGGCGCCTTCCGGATCAAGGTGTCAAACTCTACCCAAAGGTCGTTCATAAGATTAAAGGTCGCAATCTCCTGATCCCGGACCCACTCCGCCACCGTCCACTCCCGGCTTTCATTATGACCAAGGCAGTGCTCCGCCCGATGGACAAAATAATAATCTTTTGGTCCGGTTTCAGGGAGGCCTCTATCCACGGCGCGCTCCAGAGGATACATACGGCAGGCCGTAGGGCGGTCTTCATATATAGTGCAGCCGGCCTCACCTAAAAAGGGACAGGTGCGTTCCGTGTTGTCGGCCATCTTTAACGTGACTGTCGGGAAGAAAGGATTGTCCCGGTAGGCCATAATAGTATGTTTATCCAGGAAGGCGTCTGAAGAAAGCCCCAGGCGACTTTTCAGGCGGATAATGTCGTAGGGATAGAGGAGCAGGTCAACTCTGCGACAGCAGAGCATGAAACAGGCCACACCCGGATGGCAGGCGAATCGAAACGTCCCCTCACCAATCGGCGACATACCTGCTGGGAAGACTTTTTTATCCATATATGCAATCCTATTGCCACGGCAATTAAACAGATTAAGCCCCCCTCACCCCCCTTTCCCAAAGGGGGAGGTGTTTTTCCTCCCTTTGAAAAAGGGAGGTTGCGAGGGATTTAAGAATACTTTTTCAAACAGCTAAACTGATACCGTATTTGTAACTTAGACGGCATTTTTGTGCAGATAATCCTTGATAACGTCTGTATCGGCTTCCAATACTTCGCACCGCGCCTCGCGTTCCGCAAGGCCCTGCAGACCCGGCGGCAGTTCCGGTTCTCTGCCCAGGGCCTGAAAAACGGCCTCGCCAAATTTGGCCGGATGAGCGGTAGCCAGGCACACCATGGGGACATCCGGCTCACGAAGGTCCAGCCCCGCCCTTACCCCGACCGCCGTGTGAGGATCGAGAATATAGCCGGTTTCTTCATAAAAGGAACGGATAGTTTTAAGTGTGGTCGGCTGATCCACACTCCGGCTGACAAAATCCCTCCTGACAACTTCATGTTCTTCTTCTGTAAATTTCAGGTGGCCGCCTTTGCTGAAGGCCTTCATGGCCTCTCTGACCCGCTCTGCATCTTCATTATAGAAATAGTAAAGATAACGTTCAAAGTTGCTGGCCACCTGGATGTCCATAGATGGGCTTACGGTCGGCACTACTCTACCGATAGAATAATCCCCGGCATTAATAAAGCGGGTCAGGATGTTATTTTCGTTGGTGGCCAGTACCAGCCTGTGAAATCCCTTTCCCATCATCCGCCTGGCTATATAGCCGGCAAAGATGTCCCCGAAATTTCCGGTAGGGACGGCAAAACTGATCTCTTTGCGGTCTGTTTCTTCCCTGACCCGGAAATAGGCATAGAAATAGTAAACGATCTGCGCCAGGACGCGCGCCCAGTTTATGGAATTTATAGCCCCCAGGGCGTGGGTTTCTTTGAATGGGAGGTCATTAAATATGGCCTTGACGATAGCCTGGCCGTCATCAAATGTCCCCTTTATGGCGACGTTGAAGACATTGGCATCGGTCACTGTGGTCATCTGCAATTCCTGAATAGGGCTGACCCGCTTGTATGGATGGAGGATAAAGATATTGATGTTTTTTTTGCCCCTTACCCCATAGATAGCCGCACTTCCGGTATCACCGGACGTAGCCCCCAGGATGTTCATCTTCCGGCCGCCTTCGAGAAGCAGGTATTCAAAGACATTTCCCAGAAACTGAAGGGCCACATCTTTAAAGGCCAGGGTTGGACCGTGAAAAAGTTCAAGTACGTAAATCCCGTCCTTTTTGACCACAGGCGTAATCTCCGGGTGGTCAAAGGCAGTGTAAGAACGCTTTACCAGTCTTTTCAGGTCGTCGGCCTTGATATCCGTGATGAACAGGGACATGACCTTAAAGGCCAGTTCCGGATAGGATAGCCTGGCCCAACTTCTGAGTTCTCCGGCGCTTACCATAGGGATGGATTCAGGCAGCAAAAGTCCGCCATCCGTAGCCAGGCCCATAATGACTGCCTCCCGGAAGGATACCGGCTTTATTTGTCCTCTGGTGCTTATGTATCGCATTTTTTTGCCCTTGAGCCTTTTCAATACTTTTAGTTACTGAAATTTAACAGAATCAGGGCAAAAAAGAAAGGGTAGGGGAGGTAAAAATACAGAATACAGGAGACAGAATACAAGAGACGGGAAGGGCGTTTCGGGTTGCGAGTTACGAGTCTGTTAATCCGAAACTCGTAACCCGTAGCCCGGCGGCTGATTGCTGAAAGCCTGAATCTGGCCTTAGGCTGACCGTAAGCCGGAAACGGTAGTTTACGGATGGGGAGTATTTGATTTTTTCGGCCCCTTGCACTTGTTACAATATCCGGCCGTGTCATATTTCTGCCGGAGCATACAAACCTGGGGCGCTATCCTGGCCTTGAAGGTCTCGCACCATTCCGTCTTCTTGAGCTTTTCTTCTTCCATTTCTATGTGTCTGGGGATATCGCGGTAGCGGTAAGCCTTTTTCATCTTTATGACATGGTCGGATAGTCCGATATTATCGATCTGGTCACCTGTCTGGTCAACTTTATAAAAGCAGATCATAAGCGTTTTATTTTTCGATATTTTTTCAGGGATAGAATGATTACGCATTTTCTCCTCCTCTTATTGTACTGTCAAAACTTAGCCACAGAGGACACAGAGAATCGAAAAATGTACAAGTATGCCGTCTTTATTTTGTTTTTTAAACATCCTCTCTTTTCTCTGTGCTCTCTGTGGTTAATATCTTTTTTATAGAGTATCAAATTTGATGCCAGAATGAGTGCTCGTTCAAAAGAAGGCCAATTGCCCGGATAGTTGCAATTTCCGGTAGTAGGTGGGGGTGGTGAGGGGTAAGGCCGATGGGACAAAATGTCACAGGGGCAGGGGGGTTTATTGGTTAGATAATGCGCTTATTGTATGATATAGGCGGAACAGGACAAATTGCCACCCTGATGGGACAACTTGTCCCAAAAATTAGGTTATATGCAGATTGTAGGCCTTTATCTTGCGATAAAGGGTGCGGCGATCGATTCCCAATATCTTCGCAGCCTCCGATTGGTTCCCGCGGGTTACGTTGAGTATATCCTGGATATGTTTTTTCTCCAGATTTTCTAAACTGGAAGTTATGGGTATTTCTTTGCCGGACGCATAGGGGGCTGAGCGAAGACCCTCGGGCAGGTTTTCAGTCTGGATCACGGGGCCTTCGGTGAGGATGGCTGCCCGTTCCAGGACATTTTCCAGCTCCCGGACGTTTCCCGGCCAGGCATATTCCATAAGAATGCGCATCGCTTCTTTTGAGACACCAAGCGGCTTTTGGTTGTTCTCTGTGGCATGTTTCTTAAGAAAGTGTCTCACCAGCAGGGGGATGTCTTCTTTGCGGTCCTTTAATTCCGGGAGGCTTATGGGGACTACGTTTAACCGGAAATAGAGGTCTTCCCGTATTTTCCCTTCTTTAAGTAATTGTTGGAGATCATGGTGTGTAGCCGCGACAAGTCTTACGTCGATTTTAATATCTTTCGTCGCGCCTACCGGCCGGATTTCCCTCTCCTGGATAGCCCGGAGCAACTTGCCCTGAATGGAAACAGGCATATCGCCAATTTCATCCAGGAACAAGGTCCCGCCATCTGCTTCGACAAAAAGGCCCATTTTGGCATGCCTGGCATCGGTAAAGGCCCCCCGGGCGTGACCAAAAAGCTCTGTTTCCAGAAGGGTCTCGGGTATGGCCGCGCAATTGAAGGCGACAAATGGTTTATCCGCACGGGGACTGTTATAATGCAGGGCCCTGGCCACGAGTTCCTTGCCGGTGCCGCTCTTCCCGTAGATTATGACGGTGCTTTTGGCCCTGGCCACACGTCGGATCAGGGAAAATAACTCCTGCATGACCGGGCTTTTCCCGATAATGTTTGAGAAACAAAACTCTTTCGTTATTTCCTGGCGCAAGCCGGCTACTTCAAGCTGGAGCCTTCGCTCCCGGAGGGCGGCTTGTACCACAGACAGGAATTGCTGTGTTTTAAACGGCTTGGCTATGTAGTGGTAAGCCCCCTTTTTCATGGACTCCACTGCGGCCTCGATAGAACCAAAGGCGGTCATAAGTATAACCGGGACATCCTGATGATTTTCCCTTATCCTTTTTAGGAATTCCAGGCCATCCATCCCCGGCATGCGGATATCAGTGATTACCAGGTCGATATCTCCCACAGCGGAGTTAGCCATGGCGTCCTGCCCGTCAAGGGCGGTTTCCACGTCATAACCTTCTTTTTCTAATACCTTCCTGAGCATAATGGTCATTTGCACGTCATCATCAACGATGAGTACGGAATAGGGGACATCAGACATGGCTAATGGTCTCCTCCGTTCCGCTGTCCTTCAGAGGTGCACGCAGTGGAAGATGGATTGTAAATGTAGCGCCCCTATTAACCTCGCTTTCTACCTCGATGCCACCCGCGTGATCTTTGACTATCCTCAGGCAAACGGCCAGTCCCAGACCGGTTCCCTGGCCCATGGCCTTGGTAGTAAAAAAGGGGTCAAATATGGATTTTAGATTTTCTTTTTCAATGCCGCGACCGGAATCCTTTATCTGTATACAGATACACGGCGTCTCTATCCTGGAAGCGGTGGATGCTGATAATAGAGCGGTGTTTATTTGCAAAGACCCAGTCGTGGGCATGGACTGAAAGGCATTCAAAAGGAGATTGGTGAATAGTTGTCGCAGCCTGTATTTATCACCCATTAAGGGCGGCAGGTCCGGGGTTAAATTCAGTTGTATGTTATGACCCGGTTTAATCATATGTTTTAAAAGGCGGAGGGTGTCATGAATGATCTCGTTTATATTTAACGGGGCAAACTCTAAGGACGAAGGACGGGCAAAATCCAGGAGATTCTTAACCTGGTCGGATATCCTCTGGCACTGATCGATTATGGTCTCTAACTCTTCCCGCATGGGATGCTGATCAGGAAGGTCGGCCAAGAGAAACTCGGCGTTACCGGAGATAATGTTCAAGGGCGTACCGATTTCATGGGCAATACCCGAGGCAATAAGCCCCACCGTAGCCAGTTTTTCGGAGTGGATCATCTGTTCCCGTTGTTGTCTGCGTTCGGAAATGTCTCTGGCTATACCCTGAAATCCGGTTATCTTACCTTCGGCGTCATGTATGGGCTGGATATTGACCATAATGGTTTTCCCCCCACCATTCTTAGCCAGTATTTCCAGGTCTTCAACCAGGGCACGGCTGGTCTTCACCAGCGTCCTGATCTGCGCTATGGCCTTTTTTTGCGACTCCGGAGTAAGGATGTCAAAAACACTTTTACCACGTAACTCGGCAGGCGTATAACCGGTCAAAACACTTATGTTCTGGTTTACAAAGGTAATGCGACTGTATGAGTCGAGAGTGTATATCAAGTCATTTGAGTTTTCAACCAGCAAGCGGTACCGTTCTTCCGATTGTTTTAGCATCTCCAGGGCGGCGGAAAGTTCCTGATATTTTTCGGAGAGGTCTTCTTTAACCGCATAAAGTGTCTTATACGGATAGCGAATAGATGAGACAAAGACTACCCAATAGATAGTGCCATAAGCCGCGATTATGAAGAAATGAGAAAAGGGATTGTGATTTATTAGCGGGCAGTCCTCACACTGGAAGCATAATCCGCTGCTCAAGGCCTCGCTGTATGCCAGCAGGGCCAGGGCGCCCAGGAATAAGGCATTGGATTTGGATTCGGTAAACAGTTTTTTCTTATAGCAGAGGTACATAGCCACGGCGTAAAGGGGTACGGTCAAGAAATCCCGGTTGATAAGGCGGTCCGCATTTATTGGCGAGAGGGCAGATTGGTGGGCTTTTTCGCCTAGGCGAATCTGCCTATGGCACGACAGGTACGAGCCGGCGCCCACTATCAGAGTGAGGAGAACGAGAACTCCTAATAAATAGTGAAGACGTCTGCGTGTCGAAAATGTCCTGCCCACCGCGAATATACTGAACAGAAGACCTAACGGCAACAAAAGTTGACCCATAGCATAAAAACAAAGGGGATTGTTTAGTAACCCGTTGTTTTTGATAGGGGTAAGACTTTCCTGGTAGTGCATGATATGGAGCAGGCTCAAAAGGCCAACCAGCAGAAAGGCATTTCCCAGAGATAATATGAACGTGTCCCGCCGGTCGGGATAGGTATGCCAGGCCAGCAAAAAAAGGGATATGGAGACAAATACACCTAAAAATTCAGCAACGAGATGCAGGGGGGGGAATACTTTTGTTATTGATAGCGTAATCCCGGTATCATGTAAATAGCGTAGGAAGAGGACAGTAGGGAAAAAGACGACTACGGCTATAATAACTATAGTCCGCTCCAGGTGATTTGAAGTCCCTGTAGCTGACAAGCCCGCCCCGGCGGATCTATGGTTTTCCCGGCTCAATATGGGAATACCTTTCCAGGATTTAAAATATTTTTAGGATCGAGCGCTGCCTTTATCTTCTTCATGGTCTCGACAGCCAGGGGGCTGAGTTCAAGCCCCAGAAAGGGTGATTTCGTTATGCCGATGCCGTGCTCACCCGATAATGTCCCTCCCAATTCTAAGGCGGTTCGGAATATCTGCTCCTTGGCCCTTTGGGCCCTCTGCAACTCAACCCTGTCTTCCCGGTCGATCATAATATTTATATGGATATTACCATCTCCGGCATGGCCAAAACAGAGGACGATTAAGCCGTTTTCCGTACCTATGGCCTTAGCGCGGGAAACCATCTCTGCTATGCGGCTGCGCGGGACGACAATATCTTCGCTTATTTTATGGGGTTTAAGTTTAAACAGGGCCGGAGAGACGGCCCGGCGTGCCTGCCACAGGAGGGTTGCTTCGCTTTCGTTTCCGGCTGTCCGGATATCGCGGGCCCCCATTTTTTCACATAGTTGGCAGATTGTGTCTGCCTCCGCTTCTACCGCCTCTTTACGGCCGTCCACTTCTATTAAAAGCAGCGCCCCGGCTTCCCTGGGTAGCCCTAGACGAAGGTAGTCTTCAACACAGGAGATAGCGGTCTGATCCATGAATTCCAGAGCCGCCGGTATAATTCGGGCGCTGATGATACCGGAGACGGTCTGCATAGCCGTATCCAGTCTGTCAAATACAGCTAACAGGGTCTTCCGGGCCTCCGGCAAAGGGAGTAACTTCAGAATAATCCTGGTAATGATTCCCAGTGTCCCCTCAGAGCCTACAAAGAGCTTGGTTAAGTCATACCCCACCACACCTTTTCGGGTGCGCGCACCCGTCCTAATAATCCCGCCGGTGGGCAGCGCCACTTCCAGACCGGTTACATAATCTTTAGTGACACCGTACTTAACGGCCCGGGCGCCGCCGGCACATTCAGCCACATTTCCGCCTATAGTAGAAAACTTGAGGCTGGATGGATCTGGGGGGTAAAAAAGGCCGACCTTTTCTGCCTCCCTTTGCAAGTCACCGGTTATTACCCCTGGTTCTACCACCGCTATCAGGTTTTGCGTATCAATTTCCAGGATACGGTTAAGCCGGGTGAGCGCCAGGACCAGTCCTCCATTTATCGCCAGAGCGCCCCCGGTCATGCCGGTTCCGGCTCCGCGGGGTGTGACCGGAAATTTTTCCCGGTTGGCGAGTTGCATAATAGCTTCTATCTCTTCTGCTGTTCCAGGGATGGCCACAGCGTCCGGCATGTGGAAGAGATTGGTAGCGTCATAGGCATAGCAAATACGATCCTCCTGAGAGGTAAGGAGGTTTTTTTTGCCGATGATGTTTTCGATCTTAGATAATGTAGCCGGTGAAATCATATGTGTAAAGAATACAGAATACAGGAGTCAGAATTCAGAAGTCAGGATATAACCCTTGGCTTTCAGCTCTTTCTGTCTGGATTTTATAGCAGAAGGAGACCGGAAAAACACTACTTTTTTGCTTGCAGGGGAATGGCAAAGTCTCAAATATCACGCAAGGCTGCCAAGGCCGCAAAAAGAATAAAATTTGGAACTCAGGAACTCATGACAAAAGCTTTTATCACTGATTTCTGGATTTTCATCTTTCTTTTGCGGTCTTTGCGCCTTCGCGTGAGAAATTGACTTTTTACGAAGCCGTCAAATAAAACGGGGATTGGGAGGCAAGACCCCTCAATCCCCGCTCTCATGTCCTTAAAACCGATTTATTTACTTACCGTGGCACTCTCCGCAGGCCACCGGCGCTTTCTTGCCTTGTTTTTTGGCCGCCATGTGGCACTCCTTACAATTTTTGTGGAATGCCAGTTCCGGTGAGGCCATTTGCTTCTTCTCCTGTGGGGAGAGTTGGGCCATGGGTTTGGCTACACTGTGACAGCTATCGCACTTCTTTACCGCGTCGCCCTTTTTCCAGGTATTTTTGCCATCTTTATAGACATGGTGGCAGTCGGTACAGCCGATCTTCAAATCAACGGCGTGTTTCTTGTGGGTGAATTTTACCAGGCCCTTTGTATGTTTGGCATAGGCCTTACTGCTGATAGTGACCGTATCCGGCTCTGCAGCAAAGGCCACCGCTACCAGACAAAAAGAGGCGATTACAGCCATAACAATTGCTAGTTTTTTCATCTTTTTCACCTCCTTTCTTGTTAAATTCAACAACTGACGAAACAAAAGAGGCTACCCGCCCTCAGCCTTAAGCTGACTGCTGATAGCTGAACGCTGATTGCTTTATCTACTTAGACGCCTGATTTACCCGGCCGGATTACTCGAATACCATCACCTTAAAAATAGTTAGGCAGGCGTCTTACCTGTCAAGACCGGGTAGTTACGGAGTCACACACTTCGCAAATTCTATATAAAATGGCTGGAGCTTGTCAAGCTAAAAGATTCCGGGCTCACTCTTTATTTTTATGAAGCCCGACGTTTCTTAATAAAAACTAAATAGTTTTCATCCGGAAATTACGGTTAGAATTCACGCTTTCAGCCGTCAGCATGTTTGTTATCCGTTATCCGTTAACCGTTGTCCGGCATTTTCTTTCGGTAAACGGTAAACAGTGAACGGTGGACCGGCTTCATGCCGATAGCTGAGTGCCGATTGCTTTATCCAGCATTAGGCCGACCGTAGGCCGGAAATCTTGGGTTCCCGGATAGTAACTAATCAGTAGTGTCAGAGGCCGGGACGTCTGAGGCAGGCTTTTTTTGGTATAGGGCGACGGCCCGTTGGTGGGCTTCAAGGGTGCTTGAGAAATAATGTGAACCATCGTTCTTGGACACAAAATACAGAACCCTTTTTTTTACAGGATTAAGGGCTGCTTTAATTGCCGCTTCTCCCGGGCAGGCTATGGGGCCTGGCGGTAATCCCTTGACTATGTATGTATTGTAGGGGGTTGGTGTTCGTAGATCTTTTCTGGTGAGGTTGCCGTTAAAATCGCGTATCCCATAAATAACCGTCGGATCTGCCTGCAAGGGCATGCCGCGACGCAAACGGTTATGGAAGACGGCCGAAATAAGTCTCCTTTCGCCCGGGATACCGGTTTCCTTCTCAATAATGGAGGCCAGAGTTATAACCTCCCGCATAGACAGACCTTGCCTTTCAGCCTCTTCTGCATATTTCTGTGAGTATATCTTCTTAAACCGGTTTGTCATCTTACGGAGGACATCTTCCGCCTGCATGTCCCTCCAAAATTCATAGGTATCCGGGAAGAGATAACCCTCAAGACTTGACCCCTCAACTCCAAGGGATGATATAATATCCTGGTCAAAGGCCCTGGCCAGGAATTCTTGTTTTTTTACCAGTCCTTCTTTAGCGAGTGTGTCGGCGATCTGATAGATGTTGTAGCCTTCAGGGATAGTGACCATGTGCTGAATAACCCGGCCACTAGCCAATTTTTTGAGCACTTCCCAGGGGAGCATAGACGGGCTTAGTTCATATTCTCCGGCCCTTATCCGGTTGACTGACCCGGTGAGTTTTGCCAATATGGCAAATTTAAAACTGCTTCTAATAATGCCTTCGTCTTCCAATTGACGGGAAATAGTCAGAAATTTGGTCTTGGGCCGGATATAAATAACCTTTGACTTCGCATGTCTTTCCGGTGGGATATAGAAAAACGTGAAAACCTGATAGGCGAGAAAGAGCGCAACATATACACCCACCAGTGCCCGCCACCTGACATATTTCCTAATGCGATCAGGTATCCTTATCATCTGCTGTCCAAGAAACCCTGGAGTATATAGGCTGCGGCCAGGTGATTAACCACTTTTTTGCGCCTGGCGCGGCTGGCGTCACCCGCAAGAAGTGTCCTGGTAACTGCCACTGTGGAAAAACGCTCATCCCAGGTGTGGATAGGTTGCGGAATAGCCGATTTCAACTTTTCTGCAAATTCCAGAACCAAAACCGCCGCTGGTCCAAGGCTCCCGTCCGTTTTTTTAGGGAGCCCTACGACCACTTCCGTGACGTTTAACTCGCTGATAAGCCTTTTCAGGGCATCTATATCTTCCTCTTCGGTCTTCCTGGGTAAGGTCTTCAGCGGTTGAGCGGTAATGCCCAGTTCATCACTTACGGCGATGCCTATGGTCTTCGTACCTATGTCCAGACACATAATGCGCATGATTACCGGCTCCAATAAACCCTTATAGTCTTTTCGGCATCGCCGTACTGTAAGGAAAAATCACCCTGATAGGCCCGGGACAGCGCCTCCCCGATACGGCGGGCCATATGCACTCCGGTTGTCGTAATCAGAGAGTGGTCGTCTTTATCAACAATGGACATGATCCTTTCCATGGGGTGTTCTCCCTTCTCCAACTCCTCTTCATTATGGATGAGGTTCAGCAGCTCTTCACGGTGTTGTTTGAAAAAATTACCCTTGATCTCCACATACCCTGCCGGGTAGTTATCAGCGATACGCTGACAAGCAGGGCAGACCACCCTATTGGCTTCCTTCGGCGGTTTTTCCCATGACCAACGCCCGTCCTGAAAAAGGGAACCACATTCAGTACATACCGTCGGCTCCGGCCACTTGCCCCATTCTTTGTAAGTGTCGTGCCTTTTTTCCTGGACCAGCTTGTCTCTTCTTCTACCGTGTTGGCTTTTATCCATGGCAATCCTCCGTTTT
>JAQURM010000014.1 GCA_028715605.1 Desulfovibrionales bacterium | reverse complement strand
GGGTATCCACAGTGCGGGCATAACCGTCAAAGTGGTATCCCCACACCTGGTCAAGCAAAATCTCACGTGTCAGCACCCGTCCACGGCCCTTCAAAAGGGTGTGCAGGAGATTGAATTCGGTTACAGTAAGCGATACCGGAACCCCGTCAACCGTTACCAGGTGACGTTCCGGATCGACTTTAATCCCGGCGGCATCAAGTATTTTGGGAAGCGGCTCCGGGGGGCTGATTCGCTGCAAGACCGCCTTTACACGCAAGACCAGTTCACGCGGGCTAAAAGGTTTTACGATATAATCATCCGCCCCTAATTCAAAACCTACCACCCGGTCTATCTCTTCACCCTTTGCGGTTACCATTATTACCGGAATATGGCGTGTTTTCTCATTACTCTTAAGACCCTTACAGATATCCGTGCCGTCGGCATCCGGAAGCATAAGGTCCAGAAGGATGAGATCCGGCGCTCTCTTTTGGATAAGAGAATGCGCTGTGCGTCCGTCCTGGGCCCCGGCCGTTTCGAAACCTGCTTTTTCCAGGTTATAGGAAATCAGGCCGGAGATATCAGTCTCATCTTCAACGACAAGTATAAACGCCTTTTTATCAGCCATAATTATAACCACCGATCGCAGTCATTATTTTCCATCTATGTGTCAACCAGGTGACAAAACTAAATCTTCTTCATAGCGGCTTATTCTCATTGACAACTCAGGCTAATTTTAGTTAGTTAGGATGCATTCTGTCAATAAGAGAGATTTTTTATGCGTTTTAATGGCCGGGCCGCGCACGAAATCAGGGATATCTCACTTACCCGTAATTATATCTCCCACGCAGAAGGATCAGTCCTTATTGAAATGGGAAATACCCGGATAATCTGCGCGGTATCGGTGGACGATAAGGTGCCGAATTTCCTTAAGGGAAGCGGCACAGGATGGGTCACAGCCGAATATGCCATGCTCCCCCGGGCCACCCTTACACGCAATTTGCGGGAGTCAACTCAAGGACGTGTAGGCGGCCGGACTCATGAAATCCAGCGCCTTATCGGCCGCTGCCTGCGTTCAGTGGTTGCTCTTCCGGCCCTGGGGGAACGAACCTTCTGGGTGGACTGCGACGTCATCCAGGCTGACGGCGGAACACGCACGGCCGCCATCAGCGGCGCATACATCGCCCTCTATGACGCCCTTACCCTCCTGTATAACCGCGGTGAGATTATGGACATACCGGTGCAGAACCACATAGCCGCCATAAGCGTGGGCATAGTAAAGGGAGAAGTCCTTCTTGATCTGAACTACGACGAGGATTCCCAGGCCGAAGTGGACGCCAATTTTATTATGACCGACGATGAAAGGTTCGTCGAGATCCAGGTCTCTGCGGAGAAAAGGCCCTTTTCCGCCGAAGAATTCGGAAAAATGGAACGAATGGCCGGTCAGGGAATAAAAAAGATTATAGAGATGCAGAAAGAAATAATCGCCCAACCACGCCTGAGATAACACCAAAATTTTTCAATCCTTCCGTAAGCCCTGCCCTTTCACTAATAACAGTTCAAGCGGCTTAAACCGTTCAACCGGTTGAAACCGTCTCTTTCCGGTGTACTCTGTGGTTTCTTTTTAGGGATAGAGCCTTAATTTGTAATCCTCTGAATGAACCTGGCCGATAAGTTATAATAACATGCTGAGAACCCGGCAACCCCACCTTGATGCACACGGAGGTGTAGCATGGAAGGCCAGCAGAAAGATATCGAGGTAACGTCAACTGTAACTGAATTTTTCTATGAGCAGGTCAAAAATGCCATTCAGAAACAGAAAGTTTCTCTGTCTGAAATCTCTGAATGGTACGCCGTAAATCTCCTCTCCCGGTACGCCATCGCTTACGACTCAGACATCAATGCCAGCGAGCTTGACTTGGAAAAAACGCCGGTCTGTATCGTTTATCATGAGCTAATAAAACAGTCCCTGCCCCAAAGGATAAAAGGTTACAAGGCCATCGGTGACTTTACGCTGTTTACATCCGGTTTTTTTTCAGACAGCTTAATGCGTAAGCTATTTGATATAGACTACTATATAGCCTTTGGCATAAAATCTTACAATGCGCTCTCCCACATCTATGACTATGAATACTGGGATAAAAATAAGAGTGCATTGTTCGCGGAGTTGACCGACAAGTTCAAAACATTTATTGATATCTTTGCGGAAGTAAGGGACACTACTGAGATAGAGAATAATGGCGGGCTCCTAAGATTGTACGAAAGATGGATAAAAACTCAAAGTCACCGGGATGAGGGCCTGTTAAGGGCTCAGGGAATTATACCGAATCATAATGCTGACCTCAAAACAATCCATTAATAACTGCTCTTTTATTCCAGTATTTGCCAATCTGCCAATGTGGCCACCAATGATCCTATACGGATGGCCCCTTTTACCTTGACCGGGATGCGGCGTTCATCGTTGGTAAGCCAGACATAGACATCCCCCTTCCTTTGATACACCCCTTCGAAGAGCAGCTCTGGCTTTACTTTGATAGTGTCTACCTCTCCCAGCTTTGTCTGGAAGCGTTCCTTTTGGAGTACCTGCACCTGGACTGTATAGCTCTTTTTAGAGGCAAAAGTCTCCACAAAAACCGACTGTCCAATAGACATCGGCAGCGCCCTCATTATATAAAAAGACGATATCTCGTTATGCGCGGGTCTGGGGAGATCATAACTCACCGGTGCCTCGTCATCCTTTTCATATAGAACCTTCAGACCGGCCTGATCAAAAATTACACGTTTAAGGCTTCTATAATTACCTTCTCTCTGCCGTATTACTATCCAGCGTGGAAGCATCTGCGGGCCCGAAACCTCGGTCACAAATCTGTCCTCCACCGGATAAAATAATGAAAAAAGCGGGGATGATTTAGCCTCAGCAACTATACGCCGTTTATCGCCACCAATGTTATTGACTGTGAGGGTTATGTCCCCGGCCTTTATCCCAAACCATGTAAGGTCATAGACGATTCTTTCGTTTTTGGGGAAGGCTGTCTTGAGCAATGTCAGATCAGGAGAAGTAACATGAGGCTCAATTGCTGTATGGGCTACGAAATCAACAACAAATACAGATAGAATCGCTGCGAGAAGGACATATAAAAATTTTTGGCCGGCCATTATAAAGCCCTCTTCTCAATATTCGAGACGGCATCAAGTCCCGATATCAACAGCGTAACCAACATATAAGGGCATGGTTTACTGCCCCACTTATATCTTATCGGTCTCTTTTCTCTTTTTCTTTGCTCACGCCAGGATAGAGTAGCCGCCATCAACCACTATCGTCTGGCCGTGGATCATGGAGGCCAGATTACTGCAAAGCAAAAGCACTACGTTGGCCACATCTTCCGGCGTCGTCAGCCGGCCGGCAGGTGTGCGCTGCCGGGTATTCTCGAGGATAATTTCCCGGGTAGGAAAGTGTTTTAAGGCCTCGGTATCCACGGCGCCGGCAGAGACCACGTTGGCATTAATCCCTCGCGGGGCCAGCTCTACAGCCAGATGGCGTACCAGAGATTCCAGAGCGGCCTTGGAGGACCCCACCGCAGCGTAATTCTCGATAGCCCGCACGGACCCCAAGCTGGAAACGGCAATAATGCGCCCCCCGCTTTGCATTAACGGCACCGCATGTTGTACCAGTGGGAGGAGGGCACGGGCGTTGATATTCATCGTCCACTGCCAGTGTTTTTCCGTAAGTTCAAGGGCCGGCTTGAGCACTCCTGAGGCCGCATTGCTTATCAGTACATCCAACCTTCCATATTCATTTTTAACCTGCTCGAATATATTTTTGATATCTTCATCGTCAGCCACATTAGCCTTTACGGTTAAACATCGCACCCCTCTGGAGCGGATAGAGTTGGCGGTATTTTCCGCCTCCTGGCGATGGCGAAAATAGTTGACCACCAGATTAGCGCCATTTTCCGCCAGGCTAAGCGCAATAGCCTTGCCAATACCCCGGGAACTGCCTGTAACCAGTGCAACCTTACCTTGAAGATCCAGCATATCCTACCCCGCTATCGTACAGATTAAAGGTTCAACTACTATACACCATCATGTGCCGCGCAGCAATTTAATGAAAAAGTTCACACGATTTGTTTTTTTCAGGACAACGCCGAAGAGAAAAACAGACTCTCTGGAAGGTCCTAATCCTTGACCCTGCGCACATAGGAAGGAGAAGATAATAAAGCCGGTAAATTGACATAAATTCTAAAAACCTGTATATCTTAGCCATTCCTTACGAATTTGAATCACATAAAAACAACTATGTCTGATGAGACCGTTCAGAAAATATTGCAACCGGTAATCCTGGCCGGCGGGAGCGGATCGCGGCTCTGGCCCTTATCCCGCCAGATGTATCCCAAACAACTCTTAAATCTCGTGGGCAACCGCACCATGCTGCAGGATACGATCCTGCGGGCAGTAAATATCCCCGGAGCGGTAACGCCTATGGTCGTGGTGGGCAAGGAACAAAACTTCCTGGTTAAAGATCAGTGCGCCGAACTAAACCTCCCGATCAGCCCCTATATTATCCTGGAACCCCTTCCCCGCAGCACAGCGCCGGCCATAGCTGCGGCCGCCCTGCTCTCCCGAAACATCTCCGGCGATGACGCCGTATTGCTCATCCTTCCCGCCGATCATCTTATCAAAAATATACCGGCATTTCATGAGGCAGTGGCGCAGGCCATGGATCTGGCCTTGAAGGGGGATTTAGTCACCTTTGGCATCATGGCCGACCGGCCGGAGACCGGCTACGGTTATATCAAAAAGGGAGAAGGCTTTAAAGTGAGTGCCTTTGTCGAAAAGCCGGATATGGCTACGGCCGGGCGCTATGTAAGAGAAGGTAATTACTACTGGAACAGCGGCATGTTCGCCTTTTTAATCAGTCGCTTCCTGGAAGAAATGGAAGAACATGCCCCTGAAATCCTGCGCCAGGCAGAATTATCCGTGGCCCGGTTCAAGAATGACGACGGGTTTATCCATCTGGACATGGAGGCATTTAATGACTGCCGCTCTGAATCCATTGACTACGCCCTGATGGAAAGGTCAGACTGCGTTGCCGTCGTACCGGCGGACCTGGGTTGGAGCGACGTAGGCTCCTGGGCAGCCCTGTATGAGGTCTTGAATAAGGACGCCCAGGGAAACGCCATCCATGGTGATGTGATCCTGAAAGGCGTGGCTAACAGTCTCATTCATTCCGAAGGAAGGCTGGTAGCCGCCGTAGGCCTGGAAAACATGCTTGTGGTTGAGACCCACGATGCAGTCCTGGTAGCGCCCCTGGACCGCTCGCAGGAGGTCAGGAAAATAGTCCCGGACCTAAAGGCCGCAAATCGCCAGGAATATCTCCTGCACCAGACCGCCCACCGTCCCTGGGGGACTTATACGGTGCTTGAGGAACATCCCGGATTTAAAATCAAACGTATTACTGTAAAGCCCGGGGCACAGCTCTCGCTCCAGATGCACCATCACCGCTCCGAACACTGGATTGCAGTCCGGGGCACAGCCCGGGTGACCAGAGGCGAGGAGGTCTTTCTGCTGAGGGAAAACGAATCAACCTATATCCCGGCCGGAGAAAAACACAGGCTGGAAAACCCCGGCATCATAACCCTCGAACTAATAGAAGTGCAAAACGGCTCTTATCTGGGCGAAGACGATATCATTCGGTTCGACGACCAGTATGGCCGGCTGGCCAAAAGCTGATACCATATCTCATTTCCCATTCGCACGACTGAAAATCTTTACCCCAAAATAGATATAATGTAATCCGGACAACACGGTAAACACCGTGGTCAACCATACCAAGGTATCCCGCATCTGCCATATAACCGCCCAGAGATCCCTGCTCAAGATAACAAAAACAGTCATTATCTGTAAAAGGGTAGTGAGCTTGCTTATTATGCTCGGTCTTATAGGCACCTCGGAACCACTGACAAATAACATAGCTATACCCAGGACTATAATTACGTCCCGGCTGACAATTATTACAGTCAGCCAGCTCGGTACAAGTTCCAAGGTAGCCAGGGCTATAAAAGTAGCGGACAGGAGCAATTTGTCTGCTATGGGGTCCAGGTAAGCGCCCAGAGCGGTTTTCTGTCTCAGGTAACGCGCCAGAAAGCCATCCAGGCCATCGCTCAAACCGGCCAGCGCAAAGACAGCCAACGCCTTATTAAAAGAGGCGTTTAAAAGAAGTATGATTAATACGGGCGTTAGTAATATACGTATGACCGTTATCAGGTTGGGCAGATTCATGGGGCCTTATCTTCGTATTTGGCTGCATTGGGCGACAATCGCGCCACAGAACAGAAGCACACACGCCGAATAGTAAAAGGCGAACAGTATTACGATGGCCGTCTTAAATGAACCGAATACAGTGCCGTATGTCTCGGCGGTCAGGGCGTAGGAGATAAAGATGCGCATGGCCGTCTCCCACAGGACAGTGCCAAGCACACCGCCTAATAAGGCATATTTAAACGGCACCTTGGCCGCCGGAACGAATTTATAAAGGGCGGTAAATGAGACAATCACCAGTAAAACGGGCACCATGCGCCCTATGCCCATCTCTACCACCGACGGAGTCACGAAAGATCCTCCGACAATTTCTACCTGAAACTGGCTCATGGCCTTCAAGATAGTAATAATAACTACAGCCCCAAAAAGGAGGGCTCCCATAACGGGGATCATAATCAGAGAACAAAAAACCGAATGGATAAAATGACGCCCCTTGTGAGTCTCAAATATCTCACCAAAGGCCCTCTCCAGTGAATGAAAGATCAGGGTGGCTGTCCATAGGAGAAAGCCGAATCCGAGCCAGCCCAGCGAACTGCTATGAATGGTAATGTTTCTCAGTTCTTCAAGGAAAAAGTCTGCCAGATACGGCCGAATCTGCTTTAAGAGCATGGTTACGCCGCGAACGAATTCCTCAGAGGCGCCCAGAACCACGCCAACTATATAAATCGCTAAAAAAAGAAACGGAAAAGCAGATAATACAGAATAAAATGAAACAGATGCGGCAAGATCAAAGCCGTCCTTCCTGAGGAAAGTCTTAACCGCACCACACAATACATGCCATCCCGTACGAATTATGCCCATCAAATCGGCCTTTTTTCCAAGCTGTCAGCTATCAGCTATGAGCCATCATCTGGCGTTCGAATTGTTCGAGATGTTCGAGTCGTTTAGTCGTTCGAACGTTTCGAACGTCGAACATTCTGACGTCTTCTGTCTTCCAATCGCCCTTCTTACTTCACCCGTTCTATATAGCTATGGCTGCGCGTATCGACCCTCACCTTATCACCTACATTGATAAAAAGCGGCACCTGTATGATCGCGCCGCTCTCTAAAACAGCCGGCTTACTGCCGCCGCTGGCCGTATCACCCCTTAGGCCCGGTTCGGTGTTGGTCACGGTCAATGCTACAAAGGTCGGGAGATCCACACCAATAGGTCGGTCCTTATAGTAAAGCACCTTGACTACAATCCCGTCATGGAAAAAATCCCTGGTCTCGCCTAACTGCTCTGCCGTTAAAAAGGGCTGCTCATAGGTCTCATTGTCCATCATGTGATAATTATTTTCCTCATCCTTATATAAGAACTGCATCTCCCGTTCCTGCAGGTCCGGACGCCCTACCCGCTCTCCCGATCGGAAATTCTGGTCAACGACCCCTCCGGTCAGCATGTTTCGCAACTTAGTCCGAACGAATGCGCCGCCTTTGCCCGGTTTGACATGCAAAAAATCTACAATCTCATAAGGTTTGCCTTCCCATTCGATTCTCAAGCCCTTTCGAAAGTCCGATGTCGAATACATTATCCCCTCTACCTCTTTCCTTCCGATTTTCTTTTCTTTTCCTCGAAACTATAAATAACCTCATTCGGTCTGACAAGCCCTAAATCCCTGCGGGCGATCTCTTCCCTATAGCTGCGGTCTGTCTTGATGCGCCCTATTTTTTCACTTAGCTCTTTGTTTCGTTTTAACAATTCCTCGTTTACTTTTTGCAATTTCTTATTGTTCTCCTCCAGCTTCCGGAGATAAAAAATCCCCCTGGCGGAAAATAAAATATAGGCGAAAAAAAGCACCAGGCAGAATACCGCCAGGAACCAACAGAGCTTATTACCCGTGATCCACTTCTGGTAGGATCTCTTCCGCATAGTTAACCCGCTATCTTATCCTTCAGACCCATTTTGCACTTTAGCATAGACAGCAGATTTGAGAAGCCTTCTTTGCCTGTCAACCCCTCAATAAAAAGGCCTATCAATTCCCGGTACTTTCCAATGAGACGAAAGTTTGCCCGGGGATGGCTGTAGAGCAGCCTGGCTACGCGCTCGGCCACCGCAAACTGGGGATGGAGTTCTGTCCTTATCCGGCGCTCATAATTGCTTAAGGCCCGGGAATAATCTTTACTGTGCTCAATAAGACAGGCGGCCAGGGTCATTCCGCTCCACAGGGCATAATAAATCCCTTCTCCGGTTAATGGATTAACCAGCCCGGCCGCATCACCGATCAGCGCCACGCGATTACTGACCACTTTCTTCCCGCGATTCTCGGCTGTAGAAAGGGGAACCCGGTAGCCCTTAATAGCCGCCGGCTTCTCTCCGGTTAAAAGTCCGTGACTGGCAAACAGGTTGAAAAACGCCTGCTTCAGTCTGTGCCCCCCGGCCCCGGAATCAGCTATCCCCACCGAATATGAAGGGCGCCTGGGAAATATCCAGCCATACCCAAAATCAACCCATCCCACATCAATCCAGATACGATCTTTCGGTCGAGGATGCGCCGGGGCATAGGACATCCTGCTTATATCTGTTTCCGCCTCCAGCGCAAGAGAGCTTGAATGTCCATATTCCTCTCCCAATCTTCTGGCCACGATGCCCTGTATCCCATCCGCCCCGACCAGAACCCGGCCGCGGTAACAACCCGTTTTGGTCTCAACCGATACGCCGTTCTCGCTCCCGGTTAATGAAATAGCCCCCTCTCCCTGGCGTACAATAGCGCCGGCCTCGACCGCCTTTGCCGCCAGGAATTGATCGAACCTTTCCCGGCGGACAATATAGGCAAAGGGCTCTTTTAACCTATATGCGATCTCGCCCTGCCCTTTGAAGGTAAAGGCCGCTTCATTTATAGTATGCTCAATCACCGGAGATATAGAAAAAGGCAGGATAGCATCTACCTTTCGGGACAGACAACCACCGCAGATCTTGGATCGTGGATGTACCCGCTTATCCAGGGCCAGAACAGACCACCCGGCCCGGGCCAGGGTATGGGCAGTGATGGCCCCCGCCGGCCCCAAACCTACTACTACACAGTCAAAAAGAGTCTCTCCCATGCTCTCCTATACGACATTAAGTAACATAAAACTATATATCTGACAATTACTTCTTGGCATCGGTCTTGTCATTCCCGCCCACCTGCGACGGATAAACTCCAGAGGGAATCCAGGGGGTTATGTGTTACAAAAGGGGGGATTTAGGCTTCTTAATTGCCGGAGTAATAAAATAGGAGATAAGAGCTTAACAATTCCGGGATTAGTTCCGATACGGTAAATATCGCTTAGCTCGCAACAATCGTATTAGTCATTTTGATTACTTATGGAAAACAAAGACATTCGCTACATAATAAATAACCGGATAATGTCGTTGCCTACGCTGCCCACCGTTGTCGCCAATATCTTGACCCTGGTGCAAAAAAATTCCTCCTCGGCCCGGGATGTGGCCGCCTATATATCCCAGGATCAGGCCATATCTTCGGCTGTTTTAAGGATTGCCAACTCGGCCTACTACAATCTTTCAGGCAAGGTCGAGGCCATAGACCGGGCGGTGGTGGTCCTCGGCTTCGAAACCGTCAAAAATCTCGCGCTCGGGACCAGTGTCTTTTCCAACTTAAAATCCGATGAGGAGAGCGTCTTCGATCGGGAGGGGTTCTGGATACATGCCATCGGAGTGGGCACGGCCGCAAATATAATCTCCAAAGAAATCCTGAAGTCCAATGACCCATCTTTCTTCGTCTCCGGCCTCTTCCATGACCTGGGCAAGATAATTTTTGACCGCTATCTAAACGACATGTATATACCCGTCGTAAGGCAGGCCAAAGAAGAAGAGAAGCCGCTCCATAGTCTGGAAAAAGAGGCATTCGGCCTTAACCATGCGGAGGTGGGCAGCATGCTTCTTACCCGCTGGAAAATCCCGTCGTCTATAATTAACCGCTTGAAATATCACCACAACCTGGAATCGTGCCCGGCCGAATATGCCATAGAGACAGCGGTAATCGTAACGGCTAACTATCTGTGTCATCTGAAAGATATAGGATTATCTCTGGTCCCGGAAATAAACTTAAACGAAACAGCCTTTAAGTCATTGCAGATTAAACCGGATCGCCTGGTTCAACTGGGCGAAAAATTAGAAGAGATGCGGGAAAAAATCAACGGTTTTGTGCAGTCCATGAAATAATGAAAAAGATGCAGGAAGTAGAATCTCTCAGGTTACAAAACGCACACCTCCAGCGGGCCCTCCAGGAGACTACCATAACCCTCCAGGAGAAGATCATCGAACTGTCCGTAATCACCCGGATAAGCGCCTGCCTGGAACATATCCACGCCCTCCAGTCGCTCTCTGCAAAGGTTGTAACCATTATCGCAGAAGAGACTGTGGCTGAAAACTGCTCTATTATGCTATTGGATAACGAACAGTCCCGGCTTTATCTCCTGGCTGCCAATGACCAGATGGACAAAAGGTACCTTCTGGACAGTAATGCTATCGGGGACAAGGAAAAGCGACTCTACTCCTTCAGCGTGGGTGAAGGTGTGGCCGGCACGGCCCTTAAAGAAGGCAAAGCCATCTATGTCCCTGACACCGCCGCATCGGGATTCTTTACGGAGGTAGATTCAAGCCGCATCAAAGTTCGGTCACTCCTGGCTATCCCCCTGGTCGTCAACGAAAAGGCTATGGGAGTCATTAACCTAAGCCACCCCGATATAAATGCCTTCACAGACAACGACGTCAGAATCATGCAGATGGTGGCTAATTTTACCGCCGCAGTAATCAACAATGCCCTGCTGCATAATGAATTATCTCTAAAAAATAACTACCTGGAAAAGACACTGGAAGAACTCTCTGCGGCTCAAGCTGAACTCCTCCAGGCCCAGAAAATGGAAAGTCTGGGCATAATGGCGGGCGGCATCGCCCACGACTTTAACAACATATTGGTAGGGATCCTGGGCTATGCCTCTCTCCTCAAGAACTTGGTGGCACAGGACGCCAAACTCCATAAATACGTTGACACCATTGAGACTTCAGCGTCGCGCGGCGCACAACTGACCCAGCAACTGCTGCTCTTTGCCCGGTCTAAAAAGACCGCCCTTGAGCCTGCGAACCTCAATACCGTCATCAGGGAGATCTTGGCCCTTTTCTCCACAGGCGTGGATAAAAAAATAACCATAGAGAAAAACCTGGCCCCGGATATAGGCATGGTGGATTGTGACAGCGGCCAGATGCATCAGGCCCTGTTAAATATCGTCATTAATGCCCGAGATGCCGTATCTGAAAACGGCAAGATAACCATAACCTCCGGCAATATCTATGTAGAGGACACCTCTTCCCCGTCTTTGCAGGGCCTCGTCCCTGGAAACTACGTGCTCGTTTCCATAGCCGACAACGGCCAGGGAATGGACAAGGAGACCGTGGCAAAGATCTTCGATCCCTTCTTTACCACCAAAGAAAAGGGAAAGGGCACCGGACTCGGCCTTTCCATGGTCTATAATATAATAAAAAAGCATCGGGGAGCCATAGAGGTAACCAGTGAAATAGGAAAAGGTGCCACTTTTAATATCTACCTGCCCCATTCTTCTGCGCAAAAGACGACGGTCAGCCCCTTAGAACCTTTAGAAGATAAAGCTGACCATCCACAGGGCCATGAAACCCTTTTGCTTGTTGATGACGAAGAAGTGATAAGGGGATTTGCCACTGAAATCCTGTCCGCGCATGGATATCAGGTCATAGCCTGCCGGAACGGCCGGGAGGCACTAGAAATTTATGCCGCATCTCCGGGGAAGATTGACCTGGTTATCTTGGATCTCTTCATGCCGGTCATGGACGGGAAAGAAACGCTGGCTGCCCTCAAAAAGATCAACCCACAGGCAAAAGTCGTCATCTCCAGCGGATACGCTGAAACCAAGGAACTGAAGGGATTGGAAGGCGAGATATGCGCCTTTATCCATAAGCCATATAAGACCGCCGAGTTATTAAAAAAGGCTCGAGAGGTGTTAGACAGGGATAAAGGATGAAAACCGAAATTGACTTGTTCCCATCCGAAAACGCAAAAAGTCTGGATGGAGCAATCAGCGCTCAACTATCAGCATGAAGCCGGTTCACCGTTTACTGTTGACCGTTTACCGAAAGAAAATTTCGGACAACGGTTAACGGAGAATGCGGAACGGTAGTTTCCGGATGAACAATTATTCGTTATGATTCTCTGGATTTTTCTACGATCCTCTTAAGAAAATCATAAACGGGCGAAGCCAGTCCATAGATAACCACTCCGACCCAACAGACACCAAGGAAGGTAAAGGTAACCAGGGTCAGAATCTGAACATAACCTAAGTCCTTCATAATGTTATATGCTTATCGGCACATCCCGGAAAAACTTAAATAAATGACCATGTTACCCGGCCTATAGAGGTTATAAGCCCCTATTTTCACCTGAAAATCCCCCTGTATCCCCCTTTTCCTTCATAAGTACTCTTCCTGCATTTAGACCGCCCCAAAAGTCTATTATCTCCTTTCTTAAAATACCTGTCAGGCGACATTTTCCGCGCCGTTTTTATGACGGCATCATGTGGCTGCAACATGGCAAAAGCAGGTTGCTTTTTAAGGTGAGGTGGAGTATGAATATGCGTCTTATGTAAAGGACTTAAACGCAGGCCAAAGCCTGCGGCTACCAAAATTGCTACGTAACCGGTAGCCACCTGCCTCAGACGAACGAAGGAGATGGAGATCATGGCCAAGCCCCTGGTCGCAGATTATATCCAAAATCTGACCCCCTACCCGCCCGGCAAACCAATCGAAGAATTGGAAAGGGAATATGGTGTAAAAAACTCTATAAAACTGGCCTCAAACGAAAATGCCCTGGGCCCTTCGCCAAAGGCCGTAGAGGCTATTAAGGCAGCCCTAGGTAAGTTACACCGTTACCCGGACGGCAGCGGCTATTATCTGAAACAAGGCTTAAGCGAAAAACTCGGTCTTAGTACAGAAAACATCGTCCTCGGCAACGGCTCTAACGAACTGATCGAGCTGATTGTGCGCACCTTTCTTAACCCCGGCGACGAGGCCATCAGCAGCGATCCCACCTTCCTGGTCTATAGAAAAATGGTGCAGGCCGTAGGCGGCCGAAATATAGTCGTGCCGCTGAAGAAAGGCAGCCATGACTTGGCTGGGATAGCGAAAGCAGTCGCCGCCGGGACAAAGGTAATATTTCTAGACAACCCCAATAATCCCATGGGGACTGTAGTTGCAAAAAAGGCCTTTGAACAATTTTTAAGAGACATCCCGCCGGGTGTGATTGTGGTGGCCGACGAGGCCTATTATGACTTTGTTACCACGGATAGCACCTTCTGCGGGCTGGATTACCTTGATTCCCCCTATCTGGTCATAACCTTAAGGACCTTCTCCAAGGCCTATGGTCTGGCCGGACTTCGTATCGGCTACGGGGTGATGAAAAAAGAACTCTCCGAATATATAAACCGCATCAGACAGCCTTTTAATGTCAATTCCCTGGCCCAGGTGGGCGCCCTGGCGGCGCTGAGTGATGAAGAGCACCTGGCCGGAACAAAGGAAATGGTCAGGGAAGGTCTTAATTATCTAACGAGTGAAGTCGGACGCCTTGGTTACCGCTGTCTTCCCACCCAGACCAATTTTTTTCTTATAGACATAAAAACGGGCGGCAAGGCGGTTTACGAAAAGCTCCTTCGCAAAGGGGTTATTGTAAGGCCCATGCATGCCTACAAATTACCCGATTACATCCGCATAACCGTCGGCCTCCCGGCGGAAAATAAGCGATTTCTGAGCGCATTTAAAGAGGTCATGGAACCCCGTGGCTGATGATAGAATCCCGAAGGGGTTGCTCATAACTATAGACGGGCCGGCCGGTGCGGGTAAAAGCACTGTGAGTAAGAAATTAGCCGATATTCTGGGGTATGTCTATCTGGACACCGGCGCCTTATATAGGGCCTTAGCACTTGCTGCCCAAAAAAATAATCTTAACCCCGATAAGGGAAAAGACCTGGAAAAGCTGTGCCGTAAGCCCGCCATCGCCCTGACCCATAACGGCGGCAAACTAACGGTTATCCTGGCCGGAGAGGATGTCAGTGAAGAAATCCGCGCCCCGGAGATCAGCATGCTTTCATCATATATCTCGGCCAAGCCGATGGTCAGACAATCCTTGTTGGAAATGCAAAGGGACATCGGTAAAAGGGGCGGCGTAGTGGCGGAAGGAAGAGACATGGGAACCGTGGTCTTTCCCGATGCTGATGTCAAATTTTATCTGGACGCTTCACCGGAAGAAAGGGCCTCAAGAAGGCACAAAGAACTACTGCAAAAAGGCAATAACCCGGATTATGAACAGGTCCGTAAAGAGATGTTAAAAAGAGATGCTGACGACAGCAGCCGGGCCGTAGCCCCGTTAATACCCGCCCCGGATGCTATTTTTGTAGATAGTACAGACAAAAGCATAGATGAGGTAATTGCCTTCATGCTGGCCAAAACAGAAGAAAAGGCCTCTCTCAAGGCTTGCCTGCGCGCTGCGCGCAAACAGGTATAGCTTCTCTCCGCTTTTTAGATATAAAATCCGTGAAACAGGTTGAACTTTCCGCCTCAGTTTGTTATATACTACACAATAGTTATTGAAAATAGGGAGAATTGTTGATTAATGGATATAAAAGATCACACCACAACGGAAGAAATATCGAAAACAGACCTGCTTAAGTCCGACAGCGAAGAGAATAAACAGGACACGGCCCACCGCAGCCAGGAGGCCGCCGAATCGCTGGAATTTAATAAACTTTATGAAGAGAGCCTGAAGACGATCCAGAAAGGTGAGATTCTTCAGGGCAAGATTATAAGTATTAACAGAGACTATGTGGTGGTTGACGTAGGCTGTAAGTCAGAGGGTCAGGTGCCTATTGAAGAATTCACAGGCGAAGATGGTCAGGTGCGGGCCTCTGTCGGAGAAACAATAGATGTTTACCTGGAAAGGCGAGGCCGGGAGGATGGCTTATCCTTACTGTCTAAAAAACGGGCCGATAGAATCAAGTCCTGGGATACCATCGAGCAAAACTTCAGCGAGGGTTCCAGTATAGAAGGCAAGATAGTAGGGAAGGTTAAGGGCGGCTTTAATGTAGATATCGGCATCAATGCATTTTTGCCCGCATCTCAAGCCGATTTACGGCCGATCAAGGACGCGGAGAGTCTCATCGGCAATAAATATCGTTTCAGAATATTAAAAATAAACAGAGACCGCTCTAACGTCATTCTCTCACGGCGGGCCCTTTTAAACGAAGAAAGAAAGGCATTGAAAAACAAAACGCTTTCTACAATTGCGGAAGGACAAACAGTAGAAGGAAAGGTCAAAAATATCACTGACTACGGTATATTTGTCGATCTGGGAGGCATTGATGGCCTTTTACATATAACCGATATGTCCTGGGGGAGAGTAGAGCATCCCTCCAGTGTGTATAGGCCCGGCGACGCCATAAAGGCAAAAATCTTGAGCGTTGACCGGGGTAACGAAAAGATTTCGCTGGGATTAAAACAGCTAATCTCTGATCCATGGGAATCAGTTACAGATAAATATCCGCCCGGTGCACGGGTTCAGGGAAGGGTGGTCAGCCTCGCCGAATACGGCGCCTTCGTGGAGTTGGAAGAAGGTGTGGAGGGTTTGGTACACATTTCAGAGATGTCGTGGAACAAAAAGATTCGCCATCCGCATCAAGTGCTGTCCATGGGCGACACTGTCGAGGTAATGGTCCTGAATACGGATGCCAAGGCCAAACGCATTTCTCTGGGGTTAAAGCAGGTGAAACCTAACCCATGGGACGTTATAGCAGAAAAATATCCGGTAGGAACGGTAATTGAAGGGAAGATCAAGAACATTACGGACTTCGGGATATTTATCGGTATAGAGGAAGAGATTGACGGCCTGATACATATCTCTGACCTTTCCTGGACGAAAAAGATTAAACATCCGGCCGAACTCTACAAAAAGGGGCAGCTTATTAAGGCCATTGTCCTGGGTATAGACAGCGAACATAAAAAATTCTCCCTCGGAGTCAAGCAATTGCAGCCCGATCCCTGGAGCAAGGTCTCCAGCGTCTATCCCGCAGGAACCAGGGTAACCGGCGCTATAACAAACATCACGGACTTCGGTATCTTTATCCAGTTGGAAGAAGGCATTGAAGGGTTGGTGCATGCATCGGAAGTCAGCCGGGATAAATCGAAGGATATACGTGAACTTTACAAGACGGGTGATATGGTTACTGCCCAGGTGATAAATATCTCACCGGAAAAAAAGAAGATCGGTTTATCCATAAAGAGGCTGGAAACAGAAGAAGAGAAATCTTCAGCTAATGGCTATCTCGCCAAGGATGAAAACGCCACATCTACTCTGGGAGATCTTTTAAAAAGAGAACTCGCCAATAACCATTAATAAAACGCCATAAGACATGAAAAAGCATCCGATTTTATTCGGGTTAGCCATTCTGGCCTCTATTTTTTTCGGACTCATTGTTATTGTCTTTATATTTGCCTGGGTCGGCGACCAAGGGCGGCTATTAGCGCCGGGCGAAAAAATTGGCATAGTTGAAATAAACGGGTTAATCACAGACTCTAAAGAAACCATCCAGGACCTTTCGGCCTTACGTAAAAACCCGCAGATTAAGGCCATTGTTGTCCGTATCGACAGTCCGGGCGGCATAGTGGGCGCTGCTCAGGAAATATATACTGAGGTAAAGAGGGCCGGCCAGGTAAAACCGGTGGTCGCCTCCTGCGGCTCCATAGCTGCCTCCGGCGGCTACTATATAGCGGTAGGGGCAAATAAGATCATAGCCAATCCCGGGACGATAACCGGCAGCATCGGTGTTATTATGAAGTTTGCCAACGCAGAGGAACTATTACGTAAAATCGGCCTGAAAGTAAGCTCTTTAAAAAGCGGCGAATTAAAGGACGCAGGCTCCCCAACTCGGGAAATGACGGCCAAAGAAAAGGCCATGGTTCAGGGAGTCATAGATGATGTACAATCCCAATTTGTAGAAGTTGTGGCCAGCGGACGCAAAATGCCTCAAGAAAAAATCCGGGGAATAGCCGATGGCCGGATCTTCTCCGGTAAACAGGCCATGGAGATGGGCCTGATTGACAAACTCGGGAATATGGAAGAGGCCATAGCCGCGGCCGGACAGATGGCGGGCCTCAAAGAAGAGCCCGAAGTGATATACCCCAAGAAAAAAGGAGTATCCTTCTGGGAACTTATCCTGGACACCACCTTTAGGGAGGGCGTTCTAGAGGGGCTTTTCTACATTCCCTACAAACTTTCTTTCGAAGCCGGATTAGGAAGTTAGGGGTTCTCCCCCATTGGAATAATGAAATATTGGAATGACGAGGTGCATCTTATGGTTAAAAGCGATCTAATAAATCAACTAAGCGAACGGTTTCCTAAATATTACAAAAAAGATATACAGGTCATAGTGGATACCATCTTTGAAACCATGCAAAAATCTCTATCTCAAGGTAGGCGTGTAGAAATAAGAGGTTTTGGCACTTTTAATCCCCGGATGAGGAAATCACGCCTAAGTAAAAATCCAAAGACCGGGGCGGCAATGGAATTAAAGGCAAGGAGAACAGTCCTATTCAAGATGGGTAGAGAACTTAAAAAGTCCTTAGCTAAATAGACTGATACCTCCCTTTCCTGCGCGTATTATTTCCGGGCTGTCATCAATAAGCGAAACTACTGTAGAAGGCTCGGGATACAGTATTCCCCCATCAACAACCAGATTCAAAGAAGGCCCTAATTTCTCTTCTATCTCTTCGGGGTCCCCGGTCATTATCTGAGAATCTCCTACAGCAGCGCTGGTGCTGACAATAGGATGCCCCAATGCCCGTACTATAGCCAGACAAACGGTATGGTCAGGAACTCTGATCCCAACCGTTCTGCGGCGGGTAAGCATTAATTTTGGCACCAGGCTGGACCCCTCCAGGATAAATGTATAGGGCCCGGGCAGCAACTTTCTCATAATCTTATAGGCAAAGTTGGAAACGTGGGCATATTCGCTGATATTTTTAAGGTCGGCGCAGATAAAACTAAAGGGCTTATGCCTTGGCCTATGTTTTATCTGGTAAATCTTCTCTATAGCCTTTTTATTAAAAATATCACAGCCTATCCCATATACAGTATCAGTCGGATAAGCAATAATCCCGCCGGAACGAAGTACCTCTACTGTTCGATTAATCAATCTGGGTTGGGGATTGACAGTATTAACGGTAATAATCAAAAGGTATCGCCTCCCTTTCCTTTTGTCTGTGAATATAGTAATATATGAAACTTAATGTCAAGCCTAGCCCTGTCTCCATGATGCAACAAAATTTAGCCTCTATAGACGTCGGCACAAACACCCTACGTCTCTGGATTGGTAAAATCAAAGACAAAAAAATCCTCACCCTTCATACGGACAGAGCCAACGTCAGATTAGGAGAAGGTCTCAAACAGCAGGGTGTTATAAACGAGAAAGCTGTAGCCAGGGCTGTGCCGATTCTGGTGCGTTTTAGGGAGGCAATGGAAAGGCGCTCAGTCGATGACCTCCGGGCCATAGGAACCAGTGTCTTTCGCAAGGCCGGTAATGGGGAAGAAATCATACAACGGCTCTATAATCAAACAGGCGTCCCTATCGATATAATATCCGGTGAAGAAGAGGCCAGTCTCTCTGTAAAGGGTATCTTATGGAATTTCCCGCAATCCTGTAATCGGGCTATGGTAGTGGATTCAGGCGGCGGCAGCACGGAACTCATTATAGTCAGAGATTACAGAATCGAAGCCGTTCATAGCATTGACCTGGGGGCAGTATATCTCACCGAGACCTATTTTGAGCATGATCCCCCGCCGAAAAAGGAGATAGAGGGTCTTAGGGCTTGTGTGGCCGAACAATTAGGCAAGGTCACAATGCTCGCGCCGTTTAAAGATATTATATGTGAAGGAGGATACAGGCTGGTTGGCACCGCGGGAACAGCGACCACCTTGGCCGCCATGGACCTGGCCCTCTGTAATTATATCTCTGATCTGGTGCATGGGCATGTCCTGACCATAAACAAACTGCTTGCACTATTCGACCGGTTAGGGGTAAAAAAGGCCAGGGACAGATTAGTCCTGGCCGGCCTCGAACCAGGGAGAGAAGATATTATCCTGGCCGGATTAATAATATGGATAGGGATACTGAAGGCCTTTTCCCTCCCGGAAATGACCGTCAGCCACAACGGTATCCTGGAGGGAATAGCCATAGATCTGTGGGAAAGGAATAAAGAAATATGTTACACGAAATAAAGGAAGCTTATACCTTTGACGACCTGTTGCTGGTACCCCAGAATTCATCAGTTTTACCCAAGGATGTGGATACGGCTACCCGGTTGACACGCAACATTAAGCTCAGTATCCCCCTGATTAGCGCCGCTATGGATACTGTAACCGAGGCCCATACAGCCATCAGCATGGCCCGGGAAGGCGGATTGGGAATCATACACAAGAACATGCCGATCGAAAGCCAGGTGCTGGAGGTGGAAAAGGTCAAGAAGTCTGAAAGCGGCATGATTGTTGATCCGGTGACCGTCAGCCCGGGACAGAAGATATACGAGGTATTGAACATCATGCAGCAATACCGCATCTCCGGCGTGCCGGTAGTAGAAGGGAAAAAGCTGGTCGGCATTGTCACTAACCGAGACCTTCGCTTTGAGACCAATCTGGATCAGGACGTGGAAAAAGTAATGACCAAGGAGGACCTGGTAACCGCTCCGGTAGGAATAAGTCTGGAAGAATCAAAGGTTCTTCTGCATAAGAAGCGTATTGAAAAACTATTAGTGGTTGATGATGAAGGAAATCTGAAGGGTTTGATCACCATAAAAGATATTGAAAAAATAATAAAATATCCCATGGCCTGCAAGGATAGCCTGGGTCGGCTCAGAGTAGGCGCGGCCGTTAGCGTGGGTCCGGGACGGATTGAACACGTAAATGCCTTGGTGGAGGCCGGAGTTGACGTTATAGTTATTGATTCTGCCCATGGAGACTCAGAAAACGTCGTCAAAGCGATAAAAGATATCAGAAAGCATTTTTCCGGGCTGGAACTTGTCGCCGGTAATGTAGCCACCGCGGAAGGCGCTGAACGATTAATTAAAGCCGGGACAACCGGCGTAAAGGTGGGGGTCGGCCCCGGCTCCATCTGTACAACACGCATCGTCGCCGGCATCGGAATACCACAAATGACGGCTATACACAACTGTGCGCTGGTATGCAATAAGTATGACATACCGGTCATTGCGGACGGCGGCATCAAGTTTTCCGGGGATGTAACCAAGGCCATAGGCGCCGGAGCCCATTCTGTGATGATAGGAAGCCTTTTTGCCGGCACGGAAGAAAGCCCGGGTGAAACCGTGCTCTATCAGGGGCGGACCTACAAGGTCTATCGGGGCATGGGATCCTTAGAGGCCATGAAAAAAGGAAGTAAGGATCGCTACTTCCAGGAAAATATCGAACAGTTGTCCAAGCTTGTGCCGGAGGGCATTGAAGGCCGGGTTCCCTACCGCGGTCCCCTGGCAGCCACGGTATATCAATTGATAGGCGGCCTGAGGGCGGGCATGGGCTATGTAGGCTGTAAAACCATAGAGGAACTCCGCCATAAAGCGACTTTTGTCAGGATTACCCCGGCCGGCCTGAGAGAAAGCCATGTCCACGACGTCATCATAACCAAAGAGGCCCCAAATTATAGAGTGGAGCAATAAAAATGCGTAACCGTTCACCGTTGTTCGTTCACCGTTCACCGAAAAAAGATATTCGGGTTTTTACGGACAACGGTTAACTGATAACGGCAAACGGATACTTCCGGGTGCGACCAGAAGTCTCAGCAAGTCTCTCCTCCTGCGGCGGATCGTAAACAGGTCGGCCGGAGACGGATGCTGTTTTACAAGGAAAAATGCAAAAGTAAAGTAAGGTTTACGCGAGCATGAAAAATAATATTCACGCCGAAAAAATACTGATCCTGGATTTTGGTTCGCAATATACCCAGCTTATTGCCAGGCGCATCCGCGAAAACAAGGTTTATTGCGAGATTCACCCCTTTAACCTGTCCTTAGCCGCAATCCGCGCCTTCCAGCCGAAGGGTATTATACTTTCCGGAGGACCGTCCTCGGTCTATGATAAAGGCGCCCCCATAAGCACACCGGAAATCTATAATCTTGGCGTACCGGTACTGGGCATCTGTTATGGTATGCAGCTTATGGCCCATCAATTCGGCGGAAAGGTGGCGCATGCCGCAAAGCGGGAATATGGCCATGCCGATCTCTTCATCGACGACGCCGGAGACCTGTTTTACGGCCTGGAACCGGGCCGGGAGAAGACCCACCCGGTGTGGATGAGCCACGGGGATAAGGTTAACCGCCTCCCGGCCGGATTCGCGCCTGTCGCCCACACGGCGCACTCCTCTATTGCCGCCCTGCGGCACAGGGAAAGGCCTCTATTTGGGGTGCAATTCCATCCCGAGGTGGCGCACACCTCCATCGGAAATCATGTCCTGAAAAACTTCATAATCCGCATCTGTAAGATCAGGCCGCGCTGGACCATGAAATCCTTCATTGAGAACACGGTGGAGGCCATTAGAGAAAAGGTCGGCCCGGATCGGGTTATTTGCGGCCTCAGCGGCGGTGTGGACTCTTCAGTGGTAGCCGTGCTCATACATAAGGCCATCGGCCCGCAGCTTACCTGTATCTTCGTAAATAACGGGATGCTCCGGAAGGGCGAGCCGGAAAGCGTCCGCAATCTCTTCACGCGGCATTATAATATTAAACTCGCCGATGTGGACGCCTCAGGGTATTTCCTTAAACAACTGAAAGGGGTCGTTGATCCTGAGGTCAAGAGGCGTATCATAGGTCACGGCTTTATACATATCTTCGAGAAGGAGGCCCGGCGCATAGGTAAGGTCAAGTACCTGGCCCAGGGCACCCTGTACCCGGATGTTATTGAAAGCGTCTCCTTTAAAGGCCCTTCCGCCGTAATCAAGACCCACCATAATGTGGGCGGCCTGCCGGAAATCATGAAGCTTGAACTCATTGAACCCCTCCGGGAACTATTCAAGGATGAAGTGCGCAAGGTCGGCCTGGAGCTGGGCATGCCCAAAGATATCGTCTATCGACAGCCGTTTCCCGGACCGGGGCTGGCCATCCGTATCCTTGGGGAGGTAACCGCAGAAAGGCTGGCTATCCTGCGGGAGGCCGATGCCATCGTCCTCGGAGAGGTGAAAAAGGCTGGTCTATACCGAAAGGTATGGCAGTCCTTTGCTGTCCTCTTACCTATCAAGACGGTGGGAGTTATGGGCGACCAGAGGACGTATGAGCATGTCATAGCCCTTCGGGTGGTGGACAGCCTCGATGCCATGACTGCTGATTGGAGCAAGATACCCTATAACCTGCTCAGCGCCATATCCAATCGCATCATTAATGAGGTAACGGGCGTAAACCGCGTAGTTTATGACATCTCTTCCAAGCCGCCCAGCACTATAGAATGGGAATAGGATAATACTACCGTATCATGGAACGTGCCAATTTTATCCATCTGCATGTCCATACCGAATACAGCCTCCTGGACGGTGCCATCCGCCTCAGGGATCTATTCCGCACGGCCAAAGAATACCGCATGCCGGCCATAGCCATGACCGACCACGGCAATATGTTCGGCGCCGTGGATTTTTATCAGATGGCCCGGCAAAACGATATAAAACCCATCATCGGCTGCGAGGTCTATGTAGCGCCCAAAAACCGTTCGGATAAAACCGCGCGGGGAAACGAAGAGACCGCCTTTCACCTGGTCCTCCTCACCCAGAACCAGGAGGGATACAAAAACCTCTGCCGGCTGGTAACCGCCGCATACTTCGAGGGCTTTTACTACAAGCCGCGCGTCGATAAAGAACTCCTGGAAAGATATAATGCCGGGCTTATCGCCCTTAGCTCCTGCCTGCATGGCGAGATCCCTTTTGCCCTCCTCCACGAAGGCGAAAAGGCCGCCATGGAAAAAACCGCTGCATACGCCCGCATCTTTCCGGATCGCTTTTACCTGGAACTCCAGGAAAACGGCATAGCCGAACAGAAGACGGTTAACAGCGGCCTCAAAGTGATCGCCGATCGCCTCTCCCTGCCCCTGGTAGCTACCAATGACTGCCACTACCTGCGCCGGGAAGACGCCCGCGTCCATGATGTCCTCCTCTGTGTGCAGACCGGAAAGACCGTGGGAGATCAGAACAGGATGAGATTCTCTACCGACCAGCTTTACCTGCGTTCACCGGCCGAGATGGAGTCGCTCTTTTCCGATACCCCGGAGGCCTTACAAAATACCGTAGAAATCGCCCGGCGTTGTAATCTGGAGCTCGAACTGGGGGAATATCATTTCCCCGTCTATCCTGTGCCGGAGGGAGAAACGCTCGACAGTAAACTGGCAGAGGAAGCCAAGGAGGGGCTTAAAGAACGGCTTGATGCTATAACCCGGAAGGAAGGGCCGGATGAAAAAAAAGAAGGGGTTTACCGGGAGAGACTGGCCTACGAACTGGACGTTATCCGGCAGATGGGTTTTTCCGGTTATTTTCTCATCGTATCCGATTTTATCAACTACGCCAAAAAGAAGGGCGTCCCGGTCGGGCCGGGACGCGGTTCGGCCGCCGGCAGCCTGGTGGCCTATGCCTTGCGTATTACGGACATTGACCCGTTGCCTTATGACCTCCTCTTTGAGCGCTTTCTGAACCTCGAAAGGCGCAGCATGCCGGATATTGATGTCGATTTCTGCAAGGATAGAAGGGAAGAAGTCCTGGAATACATATCGCAAAAATATGGAGGTAAGGACTATACGGCCCAGATTATAACCTTTGGCAAGATGCAGGCCCGGGCCGTGATACGGGATGTGGGGCGGGCCATGAGCATACCTTACGGCGAGGTGGACCGGATAGCCAAGCTGATTCCCAATCAACTGAATATAAGACTGGAAGAGGCCCTGGGAAAAGAGCCTCGGCTCAGGGAATTGGCGGAACAGGACCCCAGGGTGAAAGACTTGATTACGGTCTCCATGGCCCTGGAAGGATTGCCGCGGCACGCCTCTACCCACGCGGCGGGCGTGGTCATTTCAGACAGACCCATAGTGGAATATCTGCCGCTGTATCGGGGTCCCAAGGGTGAAGTCCTTACCCAATATCACATGAAGGCCGTGGACAAGATCGGCCTGGTTAAATTTGATCTCCTGGGTCTGAAAAACCTGACTATCATCCGTCATGCCCAGGAATTGATTCGAAAAGAATATAACGAGGCGTTGGATTTCGAGCAAATACCCCTGGATGATCAAAAGGCCTATGAACTACTTTCCCGCGGAGACACAACCGGCGTCTTCCAGCTTGAAAGCGCGGGGATGAAAGAATTGCTTATCAAGATGAAACCCCAGACCTTCACAGACCTCATCGCCTCCGTGGCCCTCTACCGCCCGGGCCCGCTGGAAAGCGGCATGGTCGATGACTTCGTAAAGGGCAAACACGGCCAGATTGAGGTAAGCTATCCCGTACCCCAGTTGGAAGAGATACTCAAAGAGACTTACGGGGTGATCGTCTATCAGGAACAGGTCATGCAGATCGCCGGCGCCCTGGCCAATTACTCCATGGGTGACGCCGATGTCCTGCGGGCGGCTATGGGGAAGAAGATACCCGAAATAATGGCCGCACAAAGGGAAAAGTTCGTCACCGGCGCCGTAAAAAACAGCGTCCCCAGGAAAAAGGCGGAAAAGCTGTTTGACCTCATGGAAAAATTCGGCGGTTATGGCTTCAATAAATCCCACAGCACGGCTTACGCCCTTATCGCTTACCAGACCGCCTATCTCAAGGCCCATTATCCCCTGCCCTTTATGGCCGCCCTGCTTACCAGCGACATGGACTCCACGGATAACGTGGTTAAACATATAGCAGAGTGTCGTGAACATGGGATTGAGATCCTGCCGCCGGACATCAATGAAAGCGACAGCGACTTCAGTGTAGTTAAAGGAAAGATTCGCTTTGGTCTGGCCGCCGTAAAGAATGTGGGGATGGGAGCCATTGACTCCATAATCGCCGCCCGGACCCAGGAAGGCCCGTTTACCTCTCTGGAAAACTTCTGCCTCAGGGTTGACCTGCGGCGGGTCAACCGCCGGGTGACGGAAAGCCTGATAAAGGCCGGGGCCTTTGATTATATGGGCGCCAGGCGTGCCCAGCTTTTTGCTGCCCTGGATGACGCGATAGGCTTGGCCCAAAGCAGGCAGCGTCAAAAGGAATCCAGTCAAATGTCTATATTTAGCGAAAAGACCCTTTCGGATACCGGTTCATCCATCACCCTGCCTATCATGGAAGAGTGGCCTCGAGATCAGTTGCTAAATTTTGAGAAGGAGGCGCTGGGTCTCTACATAAGTGAGCACCCCCTCAACGGATATACCCATGAGATGGAAAAGTTGGTTACGGCCAATACTGTTCAGGTCGCTGCCCTCCCGGAGGGTAAGGAAGTTACCCTGGCGGGCCTGGTCAGGAGCATAAAAGAGATAAGCACCAGAAATGGTGAACGGATGGCCTTCCTTTCTCTGGAAGACCTCCAGGGGGTGGTTGAAATAGTAGTTTTTGCGGATAGTTACCGCGACTGCCGGGATCTGCTTAAAAGCGATAAGCCCTTACTGGTAAAAGGTAAGATCGCCGGTGATGAAAGAGGGTCTAAGATAATAGCGTCTGAGATTCTCGGTCTCAGCCAGGCGCTGGAAAAAAGTGTCGCCGCATTGGATGTGCGGCTTTCCCTGGTGGGATTAACGCCGGAAAAGATCATAGGCTTAAAGAATATAGTCGAGGGGCACAAGGGCCATTGCCCATTGTTTCTCCATTTTAATCTCCCCGGCAAGGGCGAAGTGACCATAAGTCTCCCATCCGCGCTTAAGGTCGCTCCTTCTGCCGGGTTTATAAAGGAGATCGAGGCCTTTTTGGGCTATCCAGCCGTTCAAAACTCCCAGATTAACGGTGCATCCAGCTAGTTATGTCTGAACTAAAGCAAATTCTGGAGGCCTTGATATTCGTCTCCGAAACACCGCTCCGCCGGGATAAGATTATCGATGTCCTCCCGGAATACAAAAAGGAGGAGATAGGGGCGACCCTGATTCAACTCAAGGACGAATACGATGCCGAAGGCCGCAGTTTCGCCCTTTATGAGGTAGCCGAAGGCTTCCAGTTCAGGACAAGGCCTGAATACAGGGATTGGATTGCCCGCCTGAAAAAATCCGCTCCGGCGCGGCTCAGCCGCGAGGCCATGGAAACGCTGGCCATTATTGCCTACAAGCAACCCATATTGCGGTCTGAAATAGAAAGGATCCGCGGGGTAGATGTAAGCGGCGTCCTGAAATCGCTTCTGGAGAAAAAACTTATTCGCATCGTAGGACGCAACAAGGAATTAGCCGGGAAACCCCTTATCTACGGGACCACCCAAAGATTTTTAGAGGTATTTGATCTAAGGGATCTGTCCTCCCTTCCCAATCTTAAAGAAATCAAGGCCCTTACCCCCGATACTGTCGAGGGCAAAGAAAGGACTCCGGACCTCTTTGACCGGTCTGAGGGAACCGGCGCTGATAGCTGACGGCCAAACGCTGATAGCTGGAATGTTTTATGGAAGAAAGACTGCACAAGGCATTGGCCCGGATCGGGATCGCCTCGCGAAGACACGCCGAAGATCTCATCCGCCAGGGCAGAGTTACAGTAAATGGCCGCATAGTTACTGCCATGGGTATAAAGGTGGACACCGAAAAGGATATGATCCTCATCGATGACCGGCCATTACCGCCTCCGGCGCCTCTTATCTATGCCCTTTTAAATAAACCCAAAGGATTTGTGACCACGCTGCGGGATCCCCAAAAAAGGCCGATAGTTACCGACCTCTTGAAAGATATATCCGTCCGTGTCTGTCCGGTGGGAAGGCTGGATTACGACACCGAGGGCCTTCTATTGCTTACCAACGACGGGGACTTGTCCTTTAAACTCCAGCATCCGCGTTTTAAGGCGTACAAGACCTACGAAGCAGAGGTAAAAGGGAGACCCGCGAAGCAGGCTATTGATCGCCTGAGAAACGGAGTTATTATAGAAGGCCGTAAGACGCAGCCTGCCCTGGTTAAGTGCCTCCGGAAAGGAGAAGATTCATCTCTTTTGGAGATAACCATTCGGGAAGGCCGGAAAAGGCAGATAAAAAAGATGTGCGCGACCATCGGGCATCCCGTGCTTAATCTGCGCCGTACAGCCTTTGCCGATCTCAAATTGGGTCATCTGGCCCTTGGTCAGTACCGGCTTCTCAATACGGGAGAGGTCAGAAAACTCAAAAATTACGTAATGATGCAGCCACAAAGGCGCCAAGACGCAAAGAATGGATAAGAATAAAACTAAAAAATAATGCTCTCAGTTTGATGAACAGAAGCAGTGTCACACAAGAAGCCCATGACTGGTAAAATTGACTTTCTAGAAGATCTAGGAATCCGGGATTACACTATTTTTGTGGTTTTTCCCAATCCGGAATAATCTTCTCGTTCTTTCCTGAAGCTTTTCCATATAGATATAAACAACCGGTGTGATATAGAGCGTCAATAGCTGAGAGAGCAGCAGCCCGCCGACCACGGCCAGACCTAAAGGCCGCCTTGCTTCGGCTCCGGCGCCAAAGCCAAGCGCTATTGGAAGAGTTCCCATAAGCGCAGCCATGGTGGTCATCATGATTGGCCGGAAACGAAGGATGCAACCTTCGTAGATAGCCTGGGCCGGTGGCTTTCCCTCGCGTCGCTGAACAGCTAAGGCGAAATCGATCATCATGATGGCGTTTTTCTTCACGATTCCTATGAGCATTATGATCCCAACCCAGGCATAAATACTCAAATCTATTCGGAAGATAAGGAGCGTGACAAGAGCCCCTACACCAGCTGAAGGAATCCCTGAAAGGATCGTCAACGGATGAATAAAACTTTCATATAGTATCCCAAGGATTATGTAAATGACCAGGATGGCCATAACTAAGAGGATCCACATACCTCTTAAGGACGATTGAAATTCCTGCGCGGTTCCCTGGAAACTGGTGCTGAGGGTAGCGGGCAGGCGAAGGTCCCGGACCAGCTTCTGTATCCGGCTCACGCCGTCACCAAGAGCAACCCCCGGTTTAAGATTAAAGGAAATGGTCACAGAAGGTAGCTGGCCCGTGTGGTTGATGGTTAGCGGGCTAATAGTCCGCTTCAATCTGGCCACCGTATCACATGGCACAAGTTGGCCGGATGCCGAACGGATATAAAGCATGGAAAGGGAGTCTGGCGAAAGCTGGAATTGTGGCTGTACCTCCATAATAACCTGATACTGGTTGGTTGGTGTATAGATAGTAGAGATTTGTCTGGAGCCGTAGGCGTTATAAAGTGTGTTTTCAATCTGATCTGCCGTAATACTGCAAGCTTGTGCCTTATCACGATCGATATCCACAAACACCTGGGGACTTGCGATCTGTAAGTCACTATTCACATCCTGCAGTTCCGGAAGCTCACGCAATTTATTTTCAAGTAAGGGGGCCCACTGATATAGTTCCTTCATATCCGGGCCCTGAATAGTATACTGGTAGAGGCTCTTGGTCGTACGTCCCCCGATGCGGATCGAAGGGGGATTCTGGAGAAAGGCCCTGATCCCCGGAATCCTTGCCAATTTTGCCCGAAGCCGTTGGATTATTTCGTTGGCATCCACTTTTCGCTCGGACATCGGTTTTAGACGAAGGAAGAATCGTCCGGAATTGCCGGTCGGACTCATACTGCTCGCTCCAACACTAGACATAAAGCCGTCCACTGCAGGCTCTTGCCGGATCACGTCAGCAACCGCTTTCTGATGCCGAACCATGGAATCAAAAGAGATATCCTGAGCAGCTTCGGTAAACCCCCGTATCTGGCCGGTATCCACATCCGGCACGAATCCTTTGGGGACTATCATGAAGAGATATCCCGTGGCAAAGATAAGGAGAATGGATAGGATCAGAGTGGCCAGACCATGTTTTAGCACCCATTTAAGAGTAACATCGTAGGCGTTGAGCATGCCATTAAAAAAGCGTTCGGAAACAGCATAGAACTTGCCATGCTGTTCCGCGCCATGGGGCTTTAGAAAGCGGCTGCAAAGCATCGGAGAAAGAGTAAGCGAAACCACTCCTGACACCAAGATGGCTACTCCAATAGTCACAGCAAATTCGTGGAGCAATCGTCCCAGAACGCCTCCCATAAAGAGAAGCGGGATAAATACCGCGGCAAGTGAGATGGTCATGGACACAATGGTAAAAGCAATCTCTCTGGATCCATCAAGAGCGGCCTGAAGTTTCCCCTTGCCCATCTCCATATGCCGCACTATATTCTCGAGCATTACAATGGCATCATCTACCACGAAACCTACACAAAGAGTCAGCGCCATTAGAGACAGGTTATCCAGGCTGTAACCCAGAAGGTACATGACCGAGAAGGTGCCGATGATCGACATGGGGAGCGCCAGGCTCGGTATGATCGTAGCTGAGAGGTTCCTGAGGAAAAGGAAGATCACCAAAACCACAAGACAGATACTTAGATAAAGCGTAAATTTGACATCCGCAATCGATTCACCGATGGATTCGGAACGGTCATACAGGATATTGAGGTCGATGGAAGCAGGTATCTGAAGCCGGAAAGTGGGTATGAGCTTCTTGATGGCGTTTACTACCTCAACCGTGTTGGTCCCAGGCTGGCGCTGAATGGCCAGGACTATGGCGCGGCGGCTCTCGGATGCGGTATTGAACCAGTTGGCCACTTTATCGTTTTCAACGCTGTCAACGACCTTGCCCAGTTCCTGCAGCCGGACCGGAGCCCCATTGCGATAAGCTACTATAAGCGTGCGGTAGGATGCTGCATCTGTGAGTTGTCCCGTCGCTTGTATAGTAAGGGCCTGATGCTTCCCGTACAGTGTTCCGGTAGGGAGGTTAACGTTGCCCCTCATGACGGCCTTTTCCACTTCATCGAGCCCGATTCCTTTGGAAGATAGAGCGTTCGGGTCCACCTGAATACGAACCGCGTACTTCTGCGATCCATAAACCTGGACCTGAGCCACACCGCTTATCATGGATATACGCTGGGCCATTAATGTTTGGGCATACTCGTCTACAGTAGAAAGCGGCAGAACGGGCGAGCTCAATGCGAGGTAGAGGATCGGCTCGTCCGCGGGATTGACTTTCCGGAACGAGGGGGGGTTTGGCAAATCGGCCGGAAGAAGTCGCTGGGCCTTGGATATGGCAGTCTGGACATCCTGGGCCGCGGCATCAAGGTCCCGATCCAGAGAAAATTGAAGCGTGATCTGGGTATTTCCCAGGGCGCTGGTCGAGGTCATGGAATCGAGTCCGGCGATTGTGGAAAATTCGCGCTCGAGAGGAGTCGCAATGGAAGAGGCCATGGTTTCGGGGTTGGATCCAGGAAGAGTTGCTGAGACCTGAATCGTGGGAAAATCCACATTCGGCAGCTCACTTACCGGGAGAAGCCGGTAAGCAACAATACCGAATAATAAGACACCAAACATGACAAGCGTGGTCATGACCGGACGTCTTATGAATAGTTCGGGGATATTCATCAGGGATTATCCTTGACCTCTTTCGAAGTCACTATCCTTAGGGTTCTATTCAACACCCTTTACAAGTTTAACCTTTGCACCCGGGAAGAGTTTCACGTGGCCATCGGTCACTACCCGATCGTCTGGCCTGATTCCCTTATCTATCACCGCCTTATCTCCAAGCGTCCTTTCCACGACTACGGACCGAACCTCTGCAATAAGGTCAGGCCTGACTACGAAGACATATTGCCCTTGCTGCCCGGCCTGAACGGCATGGGAAGGAACTATCACTGCCGCATCCTGCTTTCCGAGCGTCAAGGTCACATTAACAAACTGTCCCGGCCATAAGCTCGTATCCCGATTGGGGAAGATGGCCTTGAGCTGGATGGTACCTGTTCCAGAGTCCACCGTGTTATCAATAGAGGCCAGCTCACCACGGAGAGGCCGGGCCTCCATGCCGGGAACTTCCGCCAGAACGTCAAGCTTTCGAGTTTTCATGTGCCGTTTCACCTCCGGGAGATTTCTTTCCGGGATGGAAAAAGCAAGGTATATTGGACTGGTCTGGTTTATCGTTACCATGGGACGATCGTTATCATTAGCCTTGATCAGGTTCCCTCGATGCACCTTAAGCTCTCCGGTATAACCGGTAATCGGAGACCGGATATAGCAATACCTAAGATCGAGCTTGGCGTTTTCAACTGCGGCCTTGTCCGCGAGCACACCGGCCTCAAGAGCTATAGCATCGGTACTTACCTGGTCATAATTTTCTTTCGATACATAACCCTTTTTGACAACAGACCCGTACCGTTCCACCTGCTTTTGGGCATTCTGCAATTCAGCCTGGTGTTTGGCCAGATTGGCTTCGGCCTGCTTGAGATGAGCCTCAAAGGGGGCGGGATCGATTGTAAAAAGCAGATCTCCACACTTTACTTCTTGACCCTCTTTGAAATGTACGGCTATCAATTCTCCGCCTACCTGGGCCTTTACTGAGACCGTCGAGAATGCCCTTACATTCCCTACCGCACGCAGCTCTATGGGGACGGATTTTTCTTCCGCAGCGGCAATGGTTACAGGCACTGGGGCTTTCCTCGGATCCTCAGCCCGTGCCTCTTTCGATCCATCCCGGGAGCAGCCTGTAAGAATGGCAAAAATGATCACGGCCATAAAAATAAGAGGAGTCCCGAGTTTTTGTTGTTTTATAATTGACCTCATCTTAGTTCCTCTTTTGAGTAATCCTTCATTTTCAGCCATCACCTTGGTATTTCCCATCCCCCGCCGAGAGACTTAAAGAGTGCTATCAGGTCTGTTGCAATTCGTTGATCACTTTGTGCAAGCTGATCTTCCGACTGGTACAATGATCGTTCGCTATCGAGTACGTTCAGGAAATTTACCAGACCCTTTGTGTAAAGCTCGTTGGCAATATCGGCAGCTTTGCGGCTAGAATCAACTGCTTCGGCCAGGGCACGGCGGCTCAATTGCTCTTTTGAGTATGCCACAAGTGCGTTCTCTACCTCCTCAAGCGAGTTGAGGATGGTCTTCTCATATCGAATTAGAGCCTGTTCTTGAAGTGCATTCTGGACCTCGATGTTGGCGCGTATCCGGCCGGCATTAAAGATAGGCCACCTTACAGTCGGTCCCAAAACCCAGTAGCCGCTTCCAGAACCGAAGAGATCAGTAAGATTTGTGCTTTGGAAGCCCGCCAGGCCCGTAAGAGAGAATCGCGGGAAGAGATCGGCAGTGGCAACTCCGATACGGGCAGTTGCAGACGCCAATTCCCGCTCCGCCCGCCTAATATCAGGGCGGCGGAGAAGCAGCTGCGAAGGCAGACCGACTGGCACCTCTGGTGGAGTCGTTGGAATGGGAGCCTCTTTTAAAAGCTCTGCCAACAGCGCACCGGGTTCCTGCCCAAGCAGCACTCCCAGACGGTGGATGGCTTGCCTTATAGAGCTTTCTAAGGCCGGTTCACGCGCCTCCGTATTTGCCAGTTGCCCTTCGGCCTGCGCAATATCCAGAGCACTTCCTATACCGGCTTCAAAGCGTCCATGCGTCAGCTCGACTACCTGACGTTGTGCCTGGATATTTTGCCTGGCTATAGCCAGACGGTGCTGATTGCCACGCACCTCCAGATAGTTTCTGGCGACTTCGGCAAGCAACGTAACCAGCACGTCACGGCGGTTTTCCTCTGAAGCGCCGACTTCGGCATCTGCCGCTTCGACTGCGCGCCGCACGCCGCCAAAAATATCGATCTCCCAACCGGCATCGAAGCCCGCCTGGTAAAGGTCGTGCTCAACCGGTGCACTGGTAGAATTTCCAGTATTCTGACTCTGCCGACTGTGTGAATAATCCGCAGTGGCATCGACTCCGGGGTATTCCGCGCCGGCTACGACTCTGCGAGCAGCACGCGCCCCCTGGATCCGGGCCTCAGCGAGCCGCAAATCCGTATTCGACCGAATTGCCCGGTCAATAAGGGAATTAAGTTCGGGGTCATTGAATATGGTCCACCACTGTGTAGCTTCCATGAGCGAGTCAGAAACCCGGGTTTTATCCGACTCACTCCAATTGGCGGGCATTTCAGGCTCTGGAGGGCGATAATTTGGACCGACCATGCAGCTCACGAGACTTATCATGAATACCAGGCCAATTAAGACATGACCTATTCCCAAGATGGACATCTTTTTGGCCTTACCGGCAATGGAGCAGGACGGAAAATTCATTTCATTCCTGGAAGCCTCTTATGGCCTGCACTGAAAAGCGGCAGATATGATCTGCCAGCCGCTCTATTTCTGCAGGGCCAAACTCTTGAGGATAAAGTCTTAACACAACGGACCGGGCATGGTGATAAAACAGACACTGCCCCATAACACTCATTACGCAAAGCTTTACTGATTCCTCATCGGCATGCTTACCGGTAAGGTCCAGCACTATGGAAGTGAGTCGTTCGTAAAGGGGCCTCATCACTTCTACTACTAATTGATCAAGTGCGCTTGTCGGCTCGGCTATTTCTCGAGCCATCAATCTTCCGTGCCAGGCGGGACGGCCCTTGTCCAGGAGCCGGAAGAGTAATGAGCGGATGAAAGCATGGAGACGCTGCTCGGGCGTAGAATTCTCATCCAAGCCAAAATCAGGGGGGTATTTTTCGATGGCAGACCTGAGCGTATGATGTAAGACTGCGGAATAGAGCCTTTTTTTATTCCCGAAATGATAATTGACTGCGGCAATGTTTGCATCTGCACGGCGAGAAATTTCACGTACGGTGGCGGCCCGAAATCCATGACTAGCAAATACCTCACCGGCAGCTTGGAGCAACCGGCTCCGAGTGTCCAGGCTTCTTTCCGCTATTTTGTTCATCTATCTTTTATACTCATTTTTAAAACAGATGTTTAAAATAGTTGTTGGATTGTGTCAAGAGATTATTTGGTGCCCAGGAAACTGCACTACTCTCCTGCTTCCGTGAATACAGGAGAATGGCGGAAGGGGGGCGCAGGAAGGACATACGGTCAGGTCACATCTTTATATGTCATTAACTCTTGGCCAAAATTAGAAGTCATGTAGAAATGTTACATATCTTAATGCCTTAGCGTCTTTGTGGCGATGGTTTTTCACGAAACCGCCAAATTATTCTTTACAAGCTTATACAAGCTTTGGTATATGTATTACCTAAGCTAAGACAGGTAGTGAGGATAGTGCCATGAACAAGTCAGATTTAGTAGCGGCCCTGAGCAAAGAGACTGCCCTGACCAAGCAGGTAGCCGAAGAAGTAATTGACACTGTCTTTGAGGCCATGAGTCAGGCGTTGGTGGCCGGCGAGGGTATTGAGATAAGGGGACTGGGTAGTTTTGTAGTAAAGGACTACAAACCCTACACAGGCCGTAACCCCAAAACAGGCCGGAATATCGACGTATCTGCCAAAAAACTTCCATTCTTTAAGGCGGGTAAGGAATTAAAAGAACGGGTCAATTCCAAAAAGCCATAAATCATTGCATTGTTATCCTGGCGTGACGCTAAAGCTTAAGCCTAAGGGTTCATCCATCGCAGTCAACATACTTCTCTTTTTGCTGACGGTCATTTCAACCACGGTGGCCGGGGCCCTCCAGCAGGGAGTCTCCTTAGCCGCCCTGCTTAAAGACTGGACCCTGTTAACCAAAGGAATTCCCTTTTCCTTTACCCTCCTGGCCATACTCATAACCCACGAGATGAGTCACTATTTCGTCTCCCGATACCACGGCGTACAGGTTACCCTGCCTTTTTTCATCCCTGCCCCATCGGTAATCGGCACCTTCGGGGCCTTTATCCGGATAAAATCACCCATGGAAAACCGAAGGGCGCTCCTGGATATCGGCCTCTCCGGACCACTGGGAGGAGCCGTCGTAGCCATCCCGGTGCTCTATATCGGGCTTAAGATGTCCACTATCCAGGTAATGCCTAAACCCACCGGCGTGGAACTTGGTTCTTCCATCCTCCTTGACCAGATGGTCCGGCTCGCGCTGGGCAAGCTGCCTGACTATTATCAGGTCGTTCTCCACCCGGTAGCCTTTGCCGGCTGGATCGGGCTCTTGGTGACCTCTCTTAACCTCATCCCCGTCGGCCAACTCGACGGCGGACATATCGCCTACGCCATCCTGGGAGAAAAATCAAAGAGGCTCGCCATTGGCTGTTTTATTGCCCTTATAATTCTTGGCCTGGTGGGCTGGTCCGGCTGGTTTATATGGGCGGGGCTGCTCTACGTTATGGGCTGGCAGCATCCCCCGCCGCTTAATCCCGCCATTCCACTGGACACAAAACGAAAGTGGCTTGGGGTACTGGCCTTGATCCTTTTTGTGGTGACCTTTACTCCGACACCGTTCAGCGGGTTTTAAGTCCGGGAACTACCGTTTCCGGCCCACGGTCGGCCTAAGGCCGGATTCACGCTATCAGCTATCAGCATGTTTGTTATACGTTAACCGTCAACCGTTGTCCGACATTTTCTTTCGGTAAACGGTCAACAGTGAACGGTGAACCGGCTTCATGCTGACTGCTCCATCCGCAAGACCGGGATTTCCGGATGGAAACTAAATATAATTCATGGGGGGGACACGATGAAAAAGGTAATGATCTTCTTTTGCTCAATAGTCATCGGCATTTTTTATTTTTGTAACTGTTATGCTGAGGAAGGCTTTCAGGTCCTGGCCCCGGCCCGCGCCGTTAAGCTGTCTTATCAGGTTATAGGCGAAAACAAGGTGCTGGTTTCGGCCCTGGATGCTGAAGATAATCCTGTTGAGGGACTGAATGCCGAAGATTTTGTAGTGCAAAGGGGGCGAAAAAAAGCCAGGATATTATCGGCGGAGCCCCTTGAAACCAGAAAGGATGTAGGACTGAACGTGGTTCTGGTTGTAGATAATTCCTTTTCCATGAAAGAGCGCCATGCCGTGCAGCCGCTCCTCTCGGCCCTGGAAGAATTCCTCAGGATAGCGCGGCCCATCGACGATATTCAGGTGGTGGTCTTTGATGACGCGCATACCATAAGGGTCAAAGAACGCAACCTGCACGTCAAGACCTTTCGTTCCAACGATGTCTCAAGGCTCAGGAACTTTTTCCGGGAAAGCTTTGATCGCGGATTAACCAATCAGACCTTCCTCTACGAAGGCATGGCGGCCGGGCTGGATTTAATCCAAAAGATGCCGGAAAAGGGCAATAAGTTTCTCGTGGTCTTCTCGGATGGCGAGGATCTCAACAGCATCCTGGACCGTAAGGCGGTGGAGGCCGCGGCCAGGGGGGTAGTGAATCTCGCGGCCTATTCCATAGACTATATGCCGGTGACGGCTCCGGACCCCTTCCTTAAATCGTTTGCCGAGGCCCACGGAGGCAAGATATGGAAGGCTGTTTCCGCCACTGAACTTCTGCCCATTTTCCAGTCCTTTTCTACGACCCTGTTTCATCGCTACGTAGTTACGTATCGTTTTCTCAATCCTCCGCAGGGAACCTTGTCCCTGGAGCCTGCGGATTTAAATTTTGACATGTTTACCATGACCGACGGCTCGCCGGTATTGAATCATGTATTCTTTGAGGCCGGCAAAAGTGAGATTCCCGGAAAGTATGTCCTGCTGAAGGACAGGACGCAGACGCAGACCTTCGATGAAAAGACCCTGAAATCTGCGCCGGAGCGGTATTACCACCTGCTCAATATCGTGGGCAGACGCCTGACCCAAACTCCTATGGCCCGGGTACGTATCGTAGGCTGTAACTCAGACACCGGTGTAGAGAAGAATAACCTTGATCTTTCGAGCCGCCGGGCCGAGGCGGTAAGGACCTATCTTTATAATGTCTGGGGGGTGGATCCCCTGCGCATGAAGGTGGAGACCCGCAATCTGCCGGCGCAGGCCACGGCTATGGATGTATTAGGCGGACGGGCGGAAAATCAGCGGGTAGAAATTATATACGATCTGCCGACTATGCAGGCGGACGCGGTAAATGAATTTATAGTCAGGACGAGGGGCATAGATGAGATAAAAATCCGGCCGCAGATAGCGGCCGAATATGGCATTGCCGATTGGGAACTCACCCTCCTCGGCGATAATGAACCTATAAAGACCATAAGGGGCACAGGTGACCTAAAACCGTTATATACGTTTCCTCTGGACGAACTGGGCCGGGCAAAGCTGGCTGCTTTCGGTAACCTTGAGTCCCGTATCAAAGTAACCGACGTCTATGGTGATACCCATGAAACCACCGCGGGTCCTTGTCCGGTCCGGGTTTCCAGGGAAAAAGTGATACATGAGCTTGTGCCCCCGCCTTATGGATCGCTGAACACGGAGCCGGATAAGATAACCATCGAGGAAGTAACCACGGTCGACAGCTCTCCATTGCTTAATTATGTATATTTTGAGACAGGCGAAGGTGTAATCCCCGGGCGGTATGTCCTTTTCACAGATAAGGCAGGGACCGGGGCCTTTAAAGAGAGTGAATTGGAAGGCACGATGGATAAGTATCATCATATCCTGAATGTCATAGGGAAACGCATGACCGGGCATCCGGAGGCCCGTATAAAAATTGTCGGCTGTAACGCGCATTATGGCGTGGAGCGGGGTAAACTTAACCTCTCCCGGCAGAGGGCCGGGGCCGTACAGTCTTATTTAAAGGATATATGGGGCATAGACCCAACCCGGATGGATATTGAGACCCGCAGTCTGCCGGCCATGGCCAGTACCAACCGGGTAAACGAGGGGAGGGCCGAAAACCAGCGCGCAGAGATATATTCTGATTCCCCGGCCATAGCTGACACCATAAAAAGCACATATATGGAGGCGGTGAGCGACGCCAAAGATATCCGACTCTTACCACAGATCCAGGCCGGGTATGGCGTAGCGCATTGGGATATAGAGATAATGGGTGATGACGCCGTAATCCGGTCTGTAGATGGCGAGGGAGAACCTGCGCCGGCCTACGCCTTCGATCTGAAAGACCTTGATCTCCGCAAGATCGGCGCCTACAAAAATCTCAGCGTTCGCATGGAGGTCATAGACGAAAAAGGGCAGAGCTACAAGACCGTTTCCGCGCCTTCTTCTGTTACGTTCATAAGGCGCGAGGAACAGGTTGCCCAGAAGACGGGCCATAAGGTGCTGGAAAAATATGCGCTTATACTCTTTGACTTTGATCGCGCGGATATAAAGGAACAGAATAAGGCCGTCCTGAATCAGATAATCGGAAGGATAAAACAACTCCCGGCTGCCGGGGTGAAGATCGTCGGCCATACGGATATTATAGGCAAAGAAGATTACAACCTGAGGCTGTCAGAGAGGCGGGCCAGGGCTGTTTACGATCAGATACTGGCCGGAGGGATTACGGCAGATGATAGAATCACCTATGCGGGCGTAGGCCCCCATGATCCCCTTTATGATAACGGCCGGCCGGAGGGCCGGGCCCTCAACCGGACGGTGACTGTTTACCTGGAGTATGAGGTAAGAGAATAGACAGCCTCATGCTTATATCGCAGGCCGGAGCCGAGTGGGTAAGTGCCCCGATGGAGATTAAGTCCACACCGGTCTCTGCTATTTCCCGCACGTTCTTTAAATTTACCCCGCCGGAGGCTTCAAGGATGGCCTTTCCTCCGGCCAGGGCCACGGCCTCTTTCAGGGTCGGGATGTCCATGTTGTCCAGGAGAATAGCCCCGGCCTCGGCTTTCAGGGCCTCCTTAAGCTGGTCTATGCTGCTGACTTCTATCTCAACTTTTGCTACATGCGGGGCATAGTCCTTGGCCCGCCGGATTGCCCCGGCCAGTGAGTTAACGGCGGATAGATGATTATCTTTGATTAAAATGGCGTCATAGAGGCCAAAACGGTGATTATGGCCGCCTCCCATCCGGACGGCGTACTTTTCCAGAAGGCGCAGGCCGGGGGTGGTCTTCCGGGTGTCTAATATCTTAACCGGCAACCCGGCCACGGCCTCAACGAATTTATGGGTGTGGGTGGCGATACCCGAAAGATGCTGCAAGAAATTAAGGGCTACCCTCTCGCCTCTGAGTAAATCAGCGACCGGCCCGTAAACCTCGGCCAGTACTTCCCCGGACGCAACGCGCCCCCCGTCTTTGAGGAGGGCTTTAAATTCAATAACGGGATTCAGCGTACGAAAGACCTGCCCGGCGACTTCAAGCCCGGCGACCAGGAAGTCCTGTTTGGCTACGATGGTGGCCTGTCCCTGGAGTTCAGGATCGATCAGGGCCTCCGTGGTCAGATCCCCCGTCCCAATATCCTCAGCCAGGGCCTGTTCGATAAGAAATTTTACCGATGTAGATATATCCATAGACATCATCCTTATAACGGTTAGCTTATCTCCACCAACTTCCCTATCCGATCCTGCCAGGATAGCGAAAGACCGGTGGTAGCCGAAGACTGTTTAAGGAAATTTTTGACGGTTTGATAGGCCTTCTCCGGGTGATTATTCACCTGGCTCAAATGGGCCAGTACTATGTGCTGCAATCCGGGATGGAGTATCTCTTCCAGTAACTGGCAGGTCTGATAATTTGATAAATGGCCTAATCGTCCCTTTATTCTCTGTTTCAGATGCCACGGATAAGGACCGTATTCCAGCATCTCCGGGTCATGATTGGCCTCCATAATCAAAGCATGGCATCCCTTTAGTTCATTAGAAGCAAGGTGTGTAACCATCCCCATGTCCGTGGAGATGCCCAGCTTAACCCGGGCGTTACTGACGCAAAGGCCGATCGGATCAGCGGCATCATGAGGGATAGAAAAGGGGTGAACGGTAATACTATCGATAGTGAAAGAGCGGCCGCTTTCGACAGTGCATACCTCTTTTATACGGCCCAGATATCTGGCCGCCGCCCGATAGGTAGCAGATGTCATATAAACGGGCAGGGCAAAACGGCGCGAGATAACACCGACCCCGCGGATATGATCATTATGTTCATGGGTGACTATGACACCGCTCAGAGAATCCGGAGAAACCCCGATAGCATTTAAGCGCCTCGTGATTTCCGTTGCGCTTAATCCCGCATCGACCAGGAAGCGCGCCCCCTGAGATTCCAGATACGTACAATTTCCCTTACTGCCACTGGCCAGTACACAAAATCGGATCACCTCCGACCTCCGCCGAATCCCATACGTCCCCTGCCCCCTATAACTTCATAACCCGGTCTGACATGGGGCGGAAGGGCTTAGGAGTATGGTTGACAAACTCGTTGTAATTGTTAAGAAATGCTAACCACCTATCTAGGTCAACCCGGCCATCGATCAATAAGGGATTACGTCGGCTGGAAGCCAACCGATGCATATCTTCCCTTAGCGTGGACGACTTGGCGAGCTTTAGCAACTCCTGTCTCTCTTCTTGCTCAAGTGCCACAGTATCTTCTCCTTAACTCTTGTCCCATCTCCTCCAGACCAAACAAGGCAAAATACTCCTCAATAATTGACCAGTCTAACTCCGCCTTGTGTAAAGCCATTATTCCCTCAATATCAGCAAGATCGCTCGTCCATCTTGAATTGTCATTTACCATGGCCTGTACTTTTAATCCAACCAAATCTTCGGGTATTAAGACCCTTATAGTCAGCTTTCCGCCGCATATCTTTTTCTCTTCAGACCGTTCGAGCATCCGCCGCGATGCCGAACGGAAGGCATGAAGGAAGTCCACCTCGCCAAAGATATTTAGGGGTGATGCATATTGAGAGACGTTTTCTGTGTGATGGAGACGTTGATACGTCAAGTCAGACATAATCCTGTGGGCCTTCTCCAGGTCATCCCTGTCGATTAAGAAATCCACATCCACTGTGGCGCGGTGAACGCCCCAGATACCGAGGGCAAACCCACCCATCAAGGCATAGCGAATACCGGCTTTTTCAAATGCCGTCAAAACCTTTTCTAAAACCGTTTCAAAATCCATATACCCCTTACAGCCTCTGTAACTCCTGCAACATTTTTATTTAAAACGTGCACTGGAATGTCCCGCCTCTCCGTCTTTGCATTCTTCTCTAACCCCAGAAAATCCCTGTAGGGTCCTCATCTATTTTAGCTAATATTTTGTCTATATTTTTTGTTGGTTCCATACCCCGATATTCCCGCCATCTTTCATTCCGGTCAGGATAATAAAGCCTCCACTTGTCGCTCTTTTCATCATACCGGAATTGCGCGATCTTCATGGATGTCCATTCCTTAATACCTTCGTGCCACGGCGCCCGATTTTCAAAGATAGTGACACTGTTGCCCCTTATTCTGAAGGAAAGATTTACCTGGTGCAGCACATGGGGTGGAACCGTTTTTTTGCAGAACCCATCTACTTTTTTGTCGACAAGGTTTCTTACCAAGACCGGCAGCGGCATATCAAACCTCCTGATACTATGCTCGTTATCAATCCCCGCGATATCACCCACAGTATCCTCTTACTACTGACGTCCCTGAAGTCTATCCCAGGCATCGATATACATCCCGTCTGTGTCACACTTTCACAATCCAAATAGTAAGATTATTGTCCTGGATGGAGTAAACAATACGATATCTTCCTTGCCGAATCCGGTATCGTTCCTGCCCGGAAAGCTTCTCGCAGCCGGAGGGCCTTGGGTCATGAACAAGTGACCGGATACGGTCAATTATGCGCCTGAGGTCTTTCTTTGGAATGCCGTCAAGGTCTTTCGCGACGGAATGCCGCAGAAAAATGTTATATCCGGCCATGCTTCTTAAGGTCTTTCAGCAGGTCTTCGAAGGCAACCAGCGGCTCGCCTGCCCGCTCTTCAAAGGCAGCGAGGTCTTCTGCATCCTCTGCCAGGGAAAGGCGCACGGCACGGTTGACCAGCTCGGACATAGACCGGGATGTCTCCGCCGCCTTCAGACGCAAGGCCTTGTGCAACATAGGGTCCAAATAAATCGTCGCCCTTTTTGTCAATGCAGACATCATGCCCCTCCATGTTTTTGAGCAACATTATAACGCTATGGTGATATAACGTCAAGACGCTATCGATTCTGTTCCCAACATCTGTAAATCACGGCAGACATGAAATGCCCATTGTTCTAAAAGTGATAATTTTCAAGAATGTCCCGTCCCTTTCCCCTGATATATCCGTGACGGCCCTAATGGCCTCTATCTGGTATTCCTGGTTGCCCTCGAAGTGGAGTTTCATGTAAATACCCCTACCCTTTTTCTATGAGGACATATTCCTGCTATCCACGAGTGAGTCTATCTATTAAAGGGTTGCGGTCTTTTTTTCTGCGCGCATACGTTCCCTGATCTTCTTGGCCTTATCAGGCATGGCATAATAGAAGAACTCCATCTGTGTCTCAAGCCACTTAATCTTTTGAAGAGCCGGCCGTTTCCGGTACTCTTCTATCTGCTCTATCGTCCTATAATATAACAGTGGCTTTTTATTCATCGCCCCACTCCTTTTCTATTTTTCTAAGATAATAGACATCGGCAATATCCTGTGGTCTGCCGACTTTCTTCTTCATCTCAATAAGCCGTTTTATAGGCACAAGTGGAATCCTTACATTTCCGGCCTTGATATTTTTCCGTTCTTCATAGACCTTATCAAAGTCAAACGGCTCCTCTACAAATACATCCAATAGGAAATAAGGATTCTGAGGGTCATAAACGCTGAAAACCTTCATCCCCTTTTCACGAACCCATTTGTCCCTCATCTCCTTACTGCACAGATCTTCAAGTTTCACCGGAATTTTGGGCTTGAAGCCTAACCCCTTCATGACCTCCACAAACTTTTCAAGATTATGTCGCTCCAGATGAACAACGATATCTATATCGCCTGTGGCACGCTCAATCCCATAAAGATTGACAGCCACTCCACCGGCGACGAGATAGCGAATCTTCTTATTGTTCAGGGTTGAAAACAGTTTAAGGAAGTTTAATTTATCGCTCATATCGTCTTAAAATCCATCCCTTCCACGAACGTTTCAATACTGGTCATTGCTTCCAGGATATCTTTTTGGTTTTCATTTTAAATTATCCTCCTTAGCCGGAAAGAATTTTATGGTCATCTCCCCTCTTCCCACCTGTCGATGTTGAGTTATTGCGTTACTTAAGCGCGTCCCGCTTTCCCCTGATATATCCGTGATGGCCCTAATGGCCTCTATCTGGTATTCCTGGTTGCTGTCGAAGTGGAGTTTCATAAATTATATCTTCAGCCTTTTTGTAAGAGTCTTTATCTATTTGATTTTAAATAATATTTCAGTAAACTCTCTTAAAACTCTCTTAAAACTCTCTTAAAACTCTCTTAAATAAGAGACCAGTCAGAATAACCGTTGTTCCGAATCGTTCCATTCATTCTTAAAATTGACAGCAAATTGCCAATCTTATTTTTCTTTTGAGCCTCAGTTAAAACATCAGGCAATTTGTCCCAGAGTAGCTTCTCAATATTTTTTCTGGGAGATTTTCCAAATTTATTTAAATACTCGATAATTAATTTTTTGTAGTATTCATCATCCAGTCCCCGCTGCTTGATGTAGTGGGCCTTTAGCTCCTCGTTGGAAACAGAGGCAGTTACTTTGGCGGAAATAAAATAATTGGGTTTTCTCCCTTCTATCAATCCAAGGTCTTTAAGGTTCTTAAGTTCTTCGTTTGTCAGCTTTTTTTTCTTCTGTACTTTGTCCAATTCAATAATTTGTTCTAACGAAAGTTTAGGATTTCGGGCCAATACCCTCGCAAAGTCCATATCCAAAACCTTGCCGATTACTGTTACCTTTACTCTCCCGCCGGACAAGTCATATTCAGGCATTGGGAAAAAACGTTCCCGCTGGTAATTAAACATTTTTCTTATGCCACCGCCTGCCGTGTCAACCATCTTCAAATTGAACATGGCCGTTGCAAGAAATTTGTTGCGGTAGTGCTCTTCCGGCGCATTTTCTTTGACCACTTTTTCTACAGAGCCTGGGATAAAACTGCCGAGATTTGTAAATATCAACTGGTCTTCCATTTCGACCACATTAATACGGCCTCCCTTGGTGTAGTCCTGATGTGCGATACAATTGTTTATAGCCTCGCGGATTACAAATGGTTCATACTGGTCAACTTCATCAGGGAAAAGTGTGCCGTCTTTGATATAGCGGTATTTCAGATTGCGGATTTTTGTATATATCTTGTCAACCGCCAGCAACAGCGGACAGCTTTCAATGTGATAGTCCTTATCATTTCCTTTAGCATCTTTAAGCAGCCAGCGTATTTTTGCTTCAGCCGGACTGACAAAATGCTCCGATTCCGATTTCCCTAACAGGATTATCGCTGCACGGGTAATCTTGCCTTTAATGGTTAATTTGGCTTTATTCAGGGAAGTGATGTCGTCCCACTGATCTACATCCTTTGCTTGCTCAGGAAACTTATTCTTGAAGTTTTCCCGTGCTGTTGCAATGGCCTCCGGGTCAAGGTCTTCTATGGTCGCGCCATGCACAATGGCTGCGCTCCAATCTTCTGTAACTGCCTGCGCCCTGATTCGTTCGATCTCCTCCAGATTCAAGGGTGACAATTCTTCTCCGTCACGCCCGTAATAATGCCCGTCAAATGTAATGGGTATTCCTTTGGGAGCCGCCGGTACTTGTAACATAAGTACCCGGCCTTCCGGCAAATGCAGTTCATAGATTTCGATAAAAGTGATACGATTAGTAGTTTTATTGGCTACCTCGCCTTTAAGGCTGTCGAGGTCTTTGCGGTTTGAGCGGAATCGGCTGCCGACTATCGTCCTGCCCTTGTCTTTGATACCGAAAATCAGCCATGCGTATGGTTTGCCCTTAAGATTTGCCTCATTTGACAAGGCCGAAAAATATTTGCCCAGTTTGCCGAAGCCAAAATCATTCTTCGCCTCTTTAAATTCAAACACCTCTGTTTCAGAGGGCAGCCTGCGGAGTTCGTTCAGTTTATCTTGCAATTCCTTTTCGTTCATATCGTCTTAAAATCCATCCCTTCCACGAAAGTTTTAATAGAAGAATTTTATTCATCTCCCCTCTTCCCGCCTGTCGATGTTGAGTTATTGCATTACTTAAGGGCGTCCCGGAGCACTTCTTAACCCCATAACTCTTTGGGGTGTACTGTCAATAGTGGACAGGGCCACTTTAGGCAGCTCTCCTTTTAATAAAATATTTCTGTGCGAATACAGCCGGAGCAACGTTGCCTATAGCTGAGTGTCTCCGGATACGGTTGTAAAATATTTCAATGTATTCTTTGATCGCTGCTTCAGCCTCCATTCGTGTTGCAAACTTGCGCTGATACACCAACTCCATTTTTAAGGTACTCCATAGACTTTCAGTCGGGGCATTGTCATAGCAGTTGCCGCGACGTGACATAGAAGGACGCATTCCGGCAGCCTTTACCATTTCCTGGTAATCTGCCGAGCAATACTGGCTTCCCCGGTCAGTATGCATAATACATCCTGGGAGAGGTCGACGATATTTGAGGGCCTTTCTAAGCGCATCCAGAACCAGGCCTTTTGTCATCCTGGGGCCCATGGCCTGCCCAACGGCCTCCTTTGTGTGAAAGTCTTTTACTGAAGCCAGATACAGCCAGCCCTCATCGGTTGAGATATAGGTAATATCAGCACCCCAGACCTCT